>NZ_JAUMZR010000069.1:0-4111 GCF_030528045.1 Streptococcus sp. | reverse complement strand
TATAACTCAATAAACTCTACTTGAGTGTTTACACAAAATTATTGACAGAACCTTGTTTTGGAAAACTTTTGGAATAGCAAGAACATGAACACGAGTACCAGTATATGATAAATAGTAAAACGAAAAACTAGCATACTCATATCATGTGACTCCTCTTTGATAAAAAAAGAACCTATAAATATCAGTAAAGAAAATATTTCTTCAATTGCAACAGACCGTAGAAAGTCAGAGTTCTTTATAGGACTAGTATCCACAACTGCCATATTTAAAAACTCAACATACTTTTCTTTCATCTTATCCTCTTCTTACTCCTCTTCCCCAAATAATACTTTCCCCTGCTTGTATTTTCGTACGGCTAACAGCCAGCTGATTGGATTGTTTTGAAATAGTAGAAGAACCACGCTAATTGGGACGATCGTTGCTCCGATTGGCACCATGAACATCGACGGTTCAAACCATTCATGTTCATAGTAGGGAATGAAGGTCCCAGGTATGGCAAAGAACACAACAATAACAAAAACAAATAGAAGAACGAGGACAGCAAATAGATACAAGATGATTTTATCGACTGTTGGTTCCTTATCTGGTGACTTCCTCCAAAAAGTACTACTTTCAACCGCATCTTTAAACTGTTCTTCACTTGGTGGGACAAGCGACTTAGCCCCACTGTAGAACAGTTTTTCAAATCCATAAACACTTCCGATAAAAACGAAAAGGATAGCGGCTAGATGGATAGGTGCCATCCACTCACTCAATCTAAATGGCGCTAGCAAGGAACGAATCCAAATACCGATAATAGCAACTAGCAAGAAAATAAAGAAGACAACCCAAGGCCACTTGGATTTCTTTGAACTGATGGCACCGTCGGTTTCTGACGAGGCGCTAGATTCTGTCGCTAAAGCCTCTATCGTCTTTGTGTTATAGTAGGCGGATTGCTGGTATCCTTGGCCTATATAAATGATTTTTCTCATCTTACATTTCTCCCTCTTTCCCTCGGCTACCGTCCTGTAATGTCTCCATCAGCTCCTTGAACAGTCGTTTGCGCGTTTTCATCCGAAAATCATAAACTATATATGTAAGAATACCAATCCCTAACATGTACATAATTAAAAATTGAAAATCAGAAACAGCCAGATAACGATAGGCTGAAAAAATCGTTATTAAAACAAAAATGTAGCCAACTACTGTCAACGCCCTAGATTTTCTCCTAAGTGTTTTGATATTGGCTTTTGTCAGCCGGACTTTTCTAAATCTATCTGTTTTCATGTTGCGTCGGGTAGATTTGGCAAGGAAAATGGTCCCGAAAACCAAAAACAGAGACATCAGGATAAAGAAAATCAGATTGAAAGGGGAGGAGACATCCCCAAAGGTTTGGTTGAGCAACTTTGACAGCCGTTGCAAGGAATAGATTGCAATAGGGGCTGCAATAGCTGAATAATTCATACCTTGTTTTACACCGTAGAATACTTGATTCCTCAGATCATAATAGATAAAATAGTCCTCCAGAGGGCCCATACTGATTAAATTTTTTTCACTTGTGTCCATCTTATTTCCCGTCTCCTAAACTCATACGGATGTTCAAACAGAGTCCTACTTTCTCTCAAAAGAATCGTGACGACGATTGCCAGCAGTCTAGCCGATTTTTGGCATTTGCTTCCTAGAGAAAGAAAAGTTTATTAGTATTATAGCATGAGCCCCCAGAAAAGGGAAAATATCCCCGGCAGATACCTTTGCTAGATCCAAGAAAGCTTTCGTCATTTCATAAAAAAGCGAACAAGTCCGCATTCTAAAAACAGAATACGAGCCTATCCGCCTTTTCCTATGTCTATGATGTGTTTTTCACATCTCATCGTGCCAAGCGAATGCGGGTCACAATCCCATCTGGGTCTACAAGATCCAACTCACTCGAATTTAGCCACTTGATTGGTGCTTCTAGCTCTTGTGCTTGCTGAACGATATTCAGGAGTTCTTCCTTGCTTTCGACCTCAAGGACGTAGTAGGCCAAGCCTGGCAAGCCTTGCTCACGCGGAGCCAGCCCTTTTCCAGCCCATTCGTTGACAGCCAGGTGGTGATGGTACTGACCAGCCGCTATCCAACAAGCACTAGGAATGCTAAATTTATCTTCTAGTCCTAAGACCTTTTGATAAAACTGGCTCGCCGCACGACTATCCTTGACCGATAGATGAATATGCCCCATTCTCGTCCCTTCAGCTAGGACAAAGGGATCCACCTTTTCTCCTAACTCATAGATGTCCTGTGCCGCAAGGGCTTCGGTCACACCGATAATGCGACCATCTTCTCGAATATCCCATGAAGACACTGGCTTATCACGGTAGAGTTCAATGCCATTTCCTTCCAAATCCTCTAGATAAATAGCCTCACTGTATCCATGATCTGCACCCCCGACCAGAGGAATCCGCAAATCACTTAGGTGTTTCAAGACATCTGCCAAGGTTTTTCGTGTCGGCAACAAAATCGCCAGATGGTAGAACCCATAATGCTCCCTTACTTCCCCAGCTTTTTCTGTCGCAATCAAGTGGACCAAGGCTTTTTTACCAAGTCCCAAAATCGCTTCTGTCTCTGTTTGCGATAAAATCTCCAAGCCAATAATCTGGTGATAAAAAGCCGTTTGACTCGTTAAATCCTTGACATTTAAAACCGCCTCTGCTAGATAAATGTGGCTTTGGTATGCATAAGTCATAGGGTGTCTCCTTTTGTTTGTTATAACTTTGTTAATTCCATCAATTATACACTATTGAGATAAAATGTCAACGAAGACAACTCAAAAGAGCTGGAGACCAGCTCTTCTTTTTATTTTACAACAAGCTCGTAGCGAGTTTTGCTGGTGAAAGTTTGCCCTGCTTTGAGAATGACTTGGTCTTTGAGGTCGCTATGAATGGCATCTGGTAAAGCCTGCGCTTCAAGGGCAATTCCATTGTGCTGTACCATTGGCTGACCAGCTATGATGACACTCTCATCCACAAAGTTTGCTGTGTAGACCACAAAGCAAGGGGCCTCTGTCTTGAAAAGCAGGAAGCGACCTGAGTTTTGGTCATAAAGGAAACCAGCATTGTCATGACCCGCAGGAAGAGCAAATGGGTGATCCAAACCAGATACCAACTGGATTTGCTCATCTTCCTCTGCAAAGATGTCCTTCAACGAAGCACCATTATAGATGTGTTTGACTACATCACGAGTAGCATCTGGAGTCTTAGCCGG
The DNA here is from genome assembly GCF_030528045.1 of Streptococcus sp. Taxonomy (GTDB): domain Bacteria; phylum Bacillota; class Bacilli; order Lactobacillales; family Streptococcaceae; genus Streptococcus. The sequence goes on along the minus strand of NZ_JAUMZR010000069.1, from coordinate 892 downwards.
AACACCGTCCGGAGCGATTGGGTAAATGCCCTCCGTATTTAGCTGGAAGACATGGCGGTCAACTGTCTGCGTGAAATCACCAGACAAGTTGAAGTAGCTGTGGTTGGTTGGATTGACTAGCGTATCCTGATCAGTCGTTACCTTATAGCTGATTTCGTAGGCGCCAGTTTCTTCCAAGTGATAGCTGATCCATATCTTGAGATTACCAGGAAATCCTCCTGTCCCGTCTGTACGCTCTGTGTAGAGGGTCAAACCATGGTCGCTCACCTCAGTCAATTCAAATAAGCTCGCATCCCAACCTGTTGAACCACTGTGGTTACAGTTGCTAGCATTGTTGACTTCAAGATCATAGGTCTGCCCATTGAGCTCAAATGTCGCACCTGCAATACGGCCCGCTACAGGACCTACACTTGCTCCATGCTTGGGACTATTGCCTACATAGCTATCAAAATCATCAAAGCCCAAAATCACATTGGCAAAATTCCCAGCCTTGTCAGGCGTGACATAGCGCAAGATGGTCGCACCATAAGTCATAACTTCAAGCTGGTAACCACCATCAGTCTCAAAGCGATAAGCCAAGACATCCTTGCCCTCATGATTTCCAAATACACGCTCTGTGTATGCTTTCATTCTTCTCTCCTTTGATCCATTTCTCTTAAGTAAACAAACCATAGAGAGTGTCTCACCATCTATGGTTGTAGTTTTTATTTTCAGAATCCTTTGTCAGAAAACCTTAAGTATCCTCTTAACAAAAAGGAATTCTTCTATTCTTGTTTTTATGCTTCTACACGTTCAGTCCATGAAGTTGCTGTTGTTTTGAGAACTTTGTTGAGTTCATCAATGTTCTCAAATCCAGTTGTGCGTAGCCATTCACGAGCAGCTGCTTCACCGT
>NZ_JAUMZR010000068.1:0-4436 GCF_030528045.1 Streptococcus sp. | reverse complement strand
AGCTACCTGTTCTCAATCATACCTTTAAAACGGCTTTACATACCTTTATTCGCTACAAAACCTACATCACTAATGCCATTGAATTGCCTTATTCTAACGCTAAACTAGAAGCAACAAACAAACTCATCAAAGACATCAAGCGCAATGCTTTTGGCTATCGGAACTTTGAAAACTTTAAACAGCGTATCTATATCGCTTTGAATACCACAAAAGAGAAGACGAACTTCGTCTCCTCTCGTGCTTAGTTATAGGTCACCCACTACAGTTGACATAGAGCCTTTTTTAATACGTTCCTTCTTCACCTTGACTAGTCAAGATAACAGGACCGTCTTTGGTAATCACGAACTGGTGTTCATATTGGCAAGACAGGCCGCCATCTATAGTCTTATGAGCCCAGCCAGTCTTCATATCTGTATCAATTTCCCAGTCACCAGTATTGATCATGGGTTCAATGGTCAGTACCATTCCTTCACGGAGACGGAGTCCACGGCCTGCAATACCGTAGTTAGGAACCATTGGCTCCTCGTGCATAGTTGGACCAACACCATGACCAACCAAATCACGTACAACCCCATAACCGCGACTTTCAGCGTATTCTTGAATGGCTGCACCGATATCACCGATACGATTGCCGACAACTGCTTGCTCAATCCCTTTATACATAGCTTCCTTGGTCACGTCCATCAGGTTTTTCACTTCTTCAGACGGTGTACCAACCGCATAAGCCCAACATGAGTCAGCTAAACCACCAGTATAACTTTGGGTGTATTTTTTCATTTGCTCAACATTGTTAAAGTTGAGTTTAGATACATTGAGGTCGGATTTGGCAATCGGACCACCCAATACCATGTCAACCTTGAGCAAATCGCCATCTTCCAAGATGTAATGACGTGGGAAAGCGTGAGCTACTTCGTCGTTGAGAGAGCAACAAGTGGCATAGGGGTAATCCATAACAGCACCATCCACACCAATCTGTAAAGGAAGGAAATTCTCCTCTTTACAACGTCGACGAACGTACTCTTCAACTTCCCACATATCCACGCCTGGCTTAATCAAATCACGTAAGCCGATATGGATACTTGCTAGGAAATCACCAGCCTTGTCCATGGCTTCGATTTCACGTGCTGATTTTAAAGTTATCATTTTTTCTCCTAGATTCTAATTAATTTTAACCGTAACATTTGCTTTTGAAACAATCTGATGACCATGATAAATATCATAATCAATAATAGCTGAACGTCTCGTGTGGTGAATAATCCGAGCCTGAATCCGCAGAGTATCATCTATCTGTACAGCCTGCAAGAAATAAATCAACATCTGTTCAATGATGAGATTACGTCCGCTATTGACAACGAGGTCTTGGGTCATATGGTTGAGGATTTCAGCCAAGACTCCATTAGCAAGGACCCCATTTTTCTCCAGCATGAAAGGCTCAACAGTAATAACGACTTCATCATGATGATAAGAGAGTTTTTGCCCGATTTGCTCTGAGAAGGTCGGCAAAGCAGAAACTTGGGAACGGCTCATCTTTTCCATGACATCTCGTCGTGTTACGACACCAAGCAAGGTTTGGTTACTTCTGACAACGGGAACCATCTCAAAATCTTCTGCAATCATTCGTTGACTGACATTGGCAATATTGGTCGCTAATCCTGTTACAAAGATAGTACGTGTCATCACCTTATCAATCGTCGTGCTGGGGGATTTGTCTCCTGCGTCACGCATAGTAACAACTCCAACAACCACTTGGTGCTGATTAATGACTGGGAAACGACTACTTCTGTTCTTACGGACCAAATCTAGATAGTCTTTGACTGTATCCGTTTCTCTCAAAAAACCATACTCATGACTGGGACGATAAAGCTTCTCGACTGTCAGAATATCGGTTTTGATTTGAACATTTGAGAGGGCTTTGTTAATCATGGTAGCTACAGTAAAAGTGTCATGTTTACTCCTCAGAACTGGAATCCCTTTTTTATTAGCCAACTCAAGAACATCGTCCTGCACATGAAAACCACCCGTTACAAGGACCGCATTTTCATTTTCCAGCGCTAAAAGTTGAATACGAGTACGGTCACCAACAATCAAAAGACCGCCATCATGGAGATAGGACAGGATATTTTGCTCTGTCATAGCCCCGATGGAGAATTTACTAAACTCTCTCTCAAGCCCTTCCTGACCAGCTAAAACTTCAGAGGAGGTGACTTCAGCAATTTCAGCATAGGTTAGCCTCTCAATAGCCACTTTCTGGGACTTGACTCGAATGGTTCCACTACGTGGCCGAGTTTCAACGATGCCACGATTTTCAGCTTCTTTGATAGCTCGGTAGGCTGTTCCGTCACTAACACCTAGGTGATTGGAAATACTGCGTACACTAACTCTCTTCCCAATTGGCAACTCTTCCAGATAGGACAAAATTTCCTGGTGTTTACTCATTGAATTCTCCTTTTATGTATCGAAATTCAAGATAGTCCCTCATTTTTCGTGTATAGCGATCGCTCCCCTTAAACTGTCGTACGAGGCTAAAGCCCGATTTTAAGGCTACTTTTTGACTAGCTTGATTCTCCAGATGAGTGGTGATGGATAATTGTTTTAAACCAAATTCTTCAAAGGAAAGCTGACATAGCTTGGTAACCACTTCTGTCATGAAACCTTGTGACCAAGAATCTTTATTTAAGAAATAACCAATTTCTGCTTCTTTTTTGATTTCATCGATTTTTTCAAATTTAATGGAGCCAATCATTTCCTGATTTCCTTGGAGACAAATTGCCCAAACACCTAGAGGATTCTTCATAAAATAGTTAGCAAGTGCGTACTGACTTTCTTCCAAACTTGCTTGACTAGGAAAGATAAACTGCAAATTCTCAGGGTTTGAAGCAATCTCGAAAAATGCTTGACTGTCACTAAAAAAGAAAGGACGCAAATACAAGCGCTCCGTTTCAAAAAAAGAAAACATTGCTAATTTGGTCCAAATATTCATAATCACCTCAACAGCTTAGTCTTCAACGAGTGTAATATCCGCTCCAAGACTACGCAATTTTTCAATAATATCTGAGTAGCCACGAAGGATAAACTCAATATTCGTAATTTCAGTCTGGCCTTGAGCCATCAAGCCAGCGATGACAAGTGCTGCACCAGCTCTCAAGTCTGTAGCTTTTACACTTGCCCCGTGTAAGTTACGACCACCGTTGTAAATAATGTGATCGTTTGTAGTCGTAATATCCGCATCCATTTTCGCTAATTCAAAGACATGATTAACACGTTTCTCATAAATCGTATCAATAATGGTTCCACGACCTTGAGCAGTTAGTAAAAGTGGCGTGATAGGCTGTTGCAAATCGGTTGCGAACCCTGGATAGGGTGCAGTTTTGATATTGATGGCCTTTAAACCAGACTGTTCTTCAACGAAGATACTGTCTTCTGAGACCGTCATACGAACGCCCATTTCCTCTAGTTTGGCGATAAAGCCTTCTAAATGTTCATAGAGAACATTGTTAATGCGAATTCCTTTTCCTACCGCTGCAGCAAGTGAAATATAGGTTCCAGCTTCGATACGGTCTGGGATTACTTGGTGACGCGTTCCATGAAGTTTCTCGACACCGTCAATAATGATAATATCAGTCCCTGCACCACGAATATGGGCCCCCATGTTGTTCAAAAGGGTAGCAACATCGATAATTTCTGGTTCACGAGCCGCATTTTCAATGACAGTGCGTCCCTTAGCTTTAACCGCAGCAATCATCGTGTTAATCGTTGCTCCAACGCTGACGGTATCCATGTAAATACTTGCGCCATGAAGCCCCTTACCTTGAGCAGATAAATTCATATTATCTCCTTCATAGCTGACCTTAGCACCCATGGCTTCAAAGGCTTTTAAGTGAAGATCAATCGGACGAGGTCCCAGATCACATCCACCAGGAAGTCCAACTGTAGCTTCTCCAAAGCGACCTAAAAGACTTCCGTAGAAATAATAAGAAGCACGCAAGCTATTAATCTTGCCATAAGGCATTGGAATGTTTTGAACACCTCTTGGATCGATTTCCAAGACATCCTCATAACGCTTAACAGTCGCCCCCATAATTTCCATGATTTCGACAAGACTAGCAACGTCTGAAATATCTGGAACACAATCTAAAGTGACAATATCATCTGACAAGATAATAGCCGGAATAAGCGCTACAACACTATTTTTAGCACCACTAATGGTGATCTCACCTTGCAATGGACGTCCACCATTGATGACAATTTTTCTCATGTTTTACTCTTTCAAAATTTACTAAAAAGGTCTTTTCATTCTATTATACCATAATTTTCAGTTTTTTCCCATTCCTATTTACTAAATACCATCTCATTTTGATAAAAAAAGACCTATCACTCAAGCTTTTCGGCTCTATAATATCTGTAGTGGGTAAAAACCACTATGGAAATTATGGAGC
>NZ_JAUMZR010000067.1:0-4524 GCF_030528045.1 Streptococcus sp. | reverse complement strand
ACAAGTTCTCCTTTTTCATACAGAATTGCCTATTCTAAAAAATTCTACCACATACAATGTTCGTTTTCTACTTGACTTTTTTTCTTTGAAAGAGTATACTAATACAAATTTAACCTTTAAGGGGAGTCCAGAGAGACTCACAAGGTGTCAGATAAAAGGGATAAGGGGGCTCTCTGTTCTCTGTGGGGACTTTTTAAGTGTGCGCATGAGTTCTAGCCTAACCTAACTGAGGCCTTGCATTAGCAAGGCCTTTTCTTTATCTGGTACCCTTAAATTTAAGGAGGAAAAGTCATGAATCCCACATGTAAGAAACGTTTGGGTGCTATTCGTTTGGAAACCATGAAGGTGGTTGCACAAGAGAAAATCGCGCCAGCAATCTTTGAATTAGTCCTAGAAGGGGAAATGGTTGAAGCCATGCGAGCAGGCCAATTTCTTCATCTGCGTGTTCCTGATGATGCCCATCTCTTACGCCGTCCTATTTCAATTTCGTCTATTGACAAGGCAAACAAGCAGTGTCATCTCATTTATCGGATTGAGGGGGCTGGGACAGCTATTTTTTCAACATTAAGGCAGGGAGATACTCTTGATGTGATGGGGCCTCAGGGAAATGGTTTCGACTTGTCTGACCTAGACGACCAGAGTCAAGTCCTCCTCGTTGGTGGTGGGATTGGTGTTCCACCTTTGCTTGAAGTAGCCAAGGAATTGCATGCGCGTAGGGTGAAACTGGTAACTGTCCTCGGTTTTGCTAATAAGGATGCTGTCATCCTCGAAAAGGAATTGGCCCAGTATGGTCAGGTCTTTGTAACGACAGATGATGGTTCTTATGGCATTAAGGGGAATGTATCTGTGGTCATCAATGATTTAGACAGTCAATTTGATGCTGTTTACTCATGTGGGGCTCCTGGAATGATGAAGTATATCAATCAAAGATTTTATGATCATCCAAGAGCCTATCTATCTCTGGAATCTCGCATGGCTTGTGGGATGGGGGCTTGCTATGCCTGTGTTCTAAAAGTGCCAGATAGTGAGACCGTCAGCCAACGCGTCTGTGAAGATGGCCCTGTTTTCCGCACAGGAACAGTTGTATTATAAGGAGAAAGTCATGACTAACAAACGTTTACAAGTTTCTCTACCGGGCTTGGATTTGAAAAATCCCATCATTCCAGCATCAGGCTGTTTTGGTTTTGGTCAAGAGTATGCCAAGTACTATGATTTGGACCTTTTAGGCTCTATTATGATTAAGGCAACGACTCTAGAACCACGTTTTGGAAATCCAACTCCCAGGGTCGCAGAAACGCCTGCTGGTATGCTCAATGCAATCGGTTTGCAAAATCCTGGTTTAGAAGCTGTTTTAGCTGAAAAGTTGCCTTGGCTGGAAAGAGAATATCCAACACTTCCTATCATCGCCAATGTAGCAGGCTTTTCAAAACAAGAGTACGCTGCAGTTTCTCAGGGGATTTCCAAGGCAGCCAATGTAAAAGCTATCGAGCTCAATATCTCTTGTCCGAATGTGGATCATGGCAATCATGGACTTTTGATTGGGCAAGATCCTGATCTAGCTTACGAAGTGGTAAAAGCAGCTGTGGAAGCCTCTGATGTGCCAGTTTATGTTAAGTTAACCCCTAGTGTAACGGATGTTGTCACTATTGCTAAAGCCGCAGAAGATGCAGGAGCAAGTGGCTTAACCATGATCAATACCCTTGTCGGTATGCGCTTTGACCTCAAAACTAGAAAACCAATCCTAGCCAATGGAACAGGTGGAATGTCAGGTCCAGCAGTTTTTCCAGTAGCCCTCAAACTCATCCGACAAGTAGCTCAAACAACAGACCTTCCCATCATTGGAATGGGAGGAGTGGATTCGACTGAAGCTGCTTTAGAAATGTATCTAGCTGGGGCATCTGCCATCGGAGTTGGAACAGCTAACTTTACCAATCCTTATGCCTGTCCTGATATCATCGAACATCTACCAAAAGTCATGGATAAGTATGGCATTAGCAGTTTGGAAGAACTACGCAAGGAAGTTAAAGCCAGCCTGAGATAAGCTAGGTCTTCCTTATCGTAATAGAATCTTCATCAATTTGTAATATTTCCGTCGATTAACTATGTTACAATAGGGATTAGAAAACGTTATTGGAGCATTTAAATGAAACGATGGAAAGTGGCCCTAGTAAGTGCTGGCTTATTGGGGTGTTTTTTTACCGTAGTGGAGACAGCAAAAGCAGAAGAGGGAACTTGGCAAGGAAAGACCTACCTCAAAGCAGACGGGAAACCAGCAACCAAGCAATGGCTTTTTGACCAAACGCATCAGAACTGGTTTTATCTTAAAGAAGATGGTCAACGTGCAGAAAACGGTTGGTTGACTGTTGCTGGTAAGGATTACTATTTTGATGCTAATGGAATCTTGGCTACAAATACTTGGGTCAACCAATATTATGTCAATTCTAGTGGAGCCAAGGTTAAGGACCAGTGGCTTTTTGACCAAGAAGGGCAGAGCTGGCTTTACCTCAAGGCTGATGGTCAGAGAGCTAAAAATGAGTGGATTAATCAAGGACAGGAAAAATATTACCTTAAAGCAGACGGGAAAATGGCCAAAGATGAGTGGATCACTCAAGGGGAGAACCAGTACTACATCAATTCACAAGGTAAAATGCTGAAAAATGCTTGGCTTGGTAAGAACTATATATCAGAAAGTGGTCATAAGGTTAAACAAGCTTGGATTTATGATGACAACTATAGCAGTTGGTTCTACCTTCAACAAGACGGTACCTATGCTGAAAATGGCTGGTTAACCATAGATGGGAAGGACTACCATTTTAAATCAGGCGGTTATCTATCTACTGAGCGTTGGATTGACCGCTTCTATGTTGCCAAGAGTGGAGCTAAATTGAAATCGGAATGGCTCTTTGATAAGAATTATGATGCTTGGTTTTACTTGAAAGCTGACGGAACCTATGCCGAAAAAGGCTGGGAAACGATTAAAGAAAAAGATTACCATTTCAAATCAGGCGGCTATCTTTCTACCGAGCGCTGGATTGACCGCTTCTATGTTTCTAAAAGTGGAGCCAAACTGAAATCGGAATGGCTCTTTGACAAGAATTATAACTCTTGGTTTTACTTGAAAGCTGACGGAACCTATGCTGAAAAAGGTTGGCAAACCATCAAAGGCAAGGATTACCATTTCAAATCTGGTGGCTACCTCTCTACGGAAACTTGGATTGACCGTAGTTATGTGACAAGCAGTGGTGCAAAAGCTGGCAAAGGGTGGCTCTTTGACAAGAATTATAACTCTTGGTTCTATATCAACTCTGATGGAAATTATGCCAATAAAGAATGGCTCTGGGATAATGGTTACTACTATCTCAAATCCGGTGGTTATATGGCTGCGAGTGAGTGGGTATGGTACAAGGACAATTGGTTCTACCTCAAGCCAAATGGAAAGATGGCTGAGAAAGAATTAATCTACGATTCATCCGACCAATCATGGTATTACCTTAAATCCGGCGGTTATATGGCAAAAAATGAAACTGTGGATGGTCATACCTTGGATGCTTCCGGTAGATGGCATGTTGCGGATAAAACCAAATATTACAAAGTTAAACCAATCACTGCCTATGTCTATAGTGCATCTGGAGAAATCTTGAGTTACATTAACCAAGGAAGCATTGTTTCACTGGATAGCTCGACGCGAAAAGGCGGCCGACTTGCAGTTTCGATTTCTGGCTTGTCTGGCTATATGAATCAAAGTGATTTGACAGCAGTAGATGAAGGAAGCGAGTTTATCCCTCATTATACTAGTGATGGGAAATTCCTTTACCATGAACTCTCTCCATACACGAGTATCAAAGTAGCTCCACACACATCTGCTATGGTTATTGGTAAGAAGTACTGCTCGACTGATGGTGAGCATTTCGATGGCTTTACCATTAAAAATCCTTTCCTCTATAAGAACTTGAGAGAGCCAAGTAATTATAGTGCAGCTGAGTTGAATAAAATTTACTCCATGATGAACTTGCAGGATAGTCCACTAGCGGGTAAAGGAGCGACTTTCAAAGAGGCTGAAGAACGTTATGGCGTCAATGCTCTTTACTTGATGGCCCATAGTGCCCTTGAAAGTGCTTGGGGTCGCAGTCAAATTGCCAGAGATAAGAACAACTTCTTTGGTATTGCGGCCTATGATACTAGCCCGTATCTCTCAGCCAAAAGCTTTGATAATGTGGACAAAGGAATCCTCGGAGCTGCCAAGTGGATTCGTGAGAATTACATTGACTATGGCAGAGACCACCTTGGAAATAAAGCAACCGGAATGAATGTTCGCTATGCTTCAGATCCATACTGGGGTGAGAAGATAGCCAGCATCATGATGACTATCAACAGCAAACTTGGTGGGAAAGACTAATCAAAAGAAATCAACGGTAACTACTGAAAAGTGATTATCGTTTTTGTTTTGAATATTGGAGGAGGAATAGTATAAGGCTCTATGTCAACTGTAGTGGGTGACCTATAACTAAGCACGAGAGGAGACGA
>NZ_JAUMZR010000066.1:0-4843 GCF_030528045.1 Streptococcus sp. | reverse complement strand
CCTTTGTCAAGGACTTTTTTCCTCTTTACCAAAATTCTGAAAAGATTAGGGAAAGTTCTCTCAGGAGAGCTTTACGTCCTCTAAAGACTTCTCCTCCCATTAGACGATCTATTAATTCTTGTTTTTCCATACTCTGTTTTGATTTGTAATTCTTTAGAAGTTCGTGAAAGAGATAATAATCGTCCAGCCTGAGTCCTTTTTCTCCTAGACGATGGCTAATCTCACTCACCTCTTCATAGGGTTCTTTGTCAAAACGGCGCTTGTGACTTTCCTGTTTACGGATGTAATCTAGAATACGATTTCTAAATTTTGTTTTAAATCAAACATATAGTTGATGGCGCTCCCCCTCTAGTAACCCTGGGTTGCGACTCACCAGCTCATACAGACATAACATGCCTTCCTGATCCCAGTCCTCTTTCTCCCACAGATGCAAATGATAATCTTTGCGACACTTATGGACGATTCCCTTACTTTCTTCATATAAATCTTTTAGATTCATAGACCTCTCCTTTCTGCATTTAGTTTAGCAAAATGCGCGAGCCACTGGGTCTACTTCCTCTATTCTATACTTCTTCCTCCCCCAACGGCACATAAAAAGAGAGGCAAAGCCTCTCTGAGGTTATAATTCTGCAATTTGGTTGAGATTCACTTCTGCAATCGTATCATTACCAAACATAGAGATAATCATCTTCACTTTGTTGTTATCAATTTCAGTAATTTTCCCTGTGTAGTCTGCAAAAGCGCCATCAATGATGCGGACTGTCTGGCCAACTTCAACATCAATATCGAACTCTTGAACAGTTTGTCCCATTGAAACCAGAATATCACGGATTTCTTGTTCCAAAAGTGGAGTTGGTTTTGATCTGTTACCGTGTGAGCCGACGAATCCTGTTACGTTAGGTGTGTTTCGAACGACGAACCATGCTTCATCGGTCATGACCATTTCTACAAGGACATAACCTGGAAAGCGATTCTCTTCAATTTCCTTTTTCTTTCCATTTTTCTCAACTTGCACGGTTTGTGTTGGAATCTCAACGCGAAGAATATTATCCAACATGTTATATGTTTGCGCACGTTGCAATAGATTTTCTTTTACCTTATTTTCATAGCCAGAATAAGTTTGTAGAACAAACCATCCCTTGTCAAAACTATCCATGATATTTCCTTTCATACATATATAGAAGAAAGCTAGTAGAAGTTTTCCACTTTTCTTCTAAAAAATGTTAATAAATCGAATCAAACCTGAAACAATCAACTGGTCAAAAATGTAAATGATGACCACAAAGAAGGCTGTATATTCCATAATAGAGCGAAAATCTCTCCAGCTTTCTTTGCGAGTTGGCCAAGTTGTTTCTTTAAGAAGTTTAAAAATATCCTTAATAAAACCCATCGTTCTCTCCTATCTCGTTTCTCTATGTGTCGTATATTTTCCACAATGTTTACAAAATTTATTTACTTCTAGTCGTGTTGGCTTGGGGTTCCCACTAATTTTGATTGAGTAATTCCTTGAACCACAAACTGCACAAGCTAGGCTTGCTTTTTTTAGTGCCATAACGCCTCCATCTTATCTATTATAACAAGAAACCTAGGCTTTGACAAGCCTCTTAACGAAATAGATTAAGGATTGAGTCCCATATTGTCTGAGCTTTTTCTTTTATTTTAGCTTCTGAAATCGCACGTCCTGCTTCATCTACAAGATTTTGTGCGCGACTACGAATATCTCCTATCGGGTCCTCAGACTGGTTTGTCTCATTTTCAACAACTTGCTTTTTCGTATTTTCTGGTTCAATCCCATTTTGTTTATAAGCATTCTCAACTGTAAAAGTACTACCTGAAGTGTATGGCAAAATGGTATTAGCCATACTTCTAAAGACATGGGCTGCTCCATTTGAGGTCGAACCTGCTAGATAATGATTCTCATCTGTTGTTGGGAAGCCGAGCCAGTGGCTGATTACCACATCTGGAGTATAGCCGATCACCCACTGGTCACTGGTATATTCTGGGTTGAAAACAGCTTCAGTCGTACCTGTTTTACCAGCCATAACGTAATCCGCTGGTGACGAACTAATTCCCGTACCATTGGTAAATGTTCCTAGCATCATGCTGGTCATTTTATCAGCTACAGACTTATCAATCACTCGTTTTTGGGAGTTTTTATGACTCTTGATGACCTGGCCGCTGGCATTTTCAATACGAGTGATGAAATGTGCTTCAGGCATTAGACCTCCATTGGCAAAGGCCGCATAGGCTTGCGCCATCTGGAGAGGATTCGTTTCCACACCTCCACCAAGAGCAACTCCAAGAACTCGGTCAACTTTTTCCATATTCAGGCCAAATTTCTCCCCAGCGTCAAAAGCTTTGTCAATACCTAATTCATTTACAGTCGCAACTGCTGGTAGGTTAAGTGATTCCGCCAAGGCCTGATACATAGGTACTTCTGGAGATGTCTTTATACCCGCATAGTTGTCTACTTGATAACTGTTGTACTGCATCGTATGATTATCCAGTTGCTTGTTCAAGGCCCACCCTGCCTCTACTGCGGGTGTATAAACGACTAAAGGTTTAATGGTTGAGCCTGGGCTACGCTTAGACTGAGTGGCATAGTTAAAATTGCGGAAGCCTGGTTTGTCATCACCAGCTACACGACCAACAACTCCACGCACTCCACCGGTCTTGGGTTCTAGAGCGACACTACCTGATTCGGCATGCGTTCCGTCTTCTGCTGTTGGAAATAGCGAAGTGTTTTCGTAAATAACCTGCATGTTTGCTTGGTAGTTTTGGTCAAGCTCTGTGTAGATTCGATAGCCATTGTTGACAATCTCTTCTTCTGTGAGATTGTACTTGGAAACCGCTTCGTTGACAACTGCATCAAAATAGGACGGGTAACGATAATCCGAAACTTTGCCTTCATACTTATCTTGCAGTTGAGAAGCCATATCTACTCCAGCAGCTTCGGTCTCTTGATTTTTATCAATATAGCCCGCTGCAACCATATTTTGCAAAACAGTGTCCCTACGGTTGGTCGAAGTTTCAACAGAATTTAATGGATTATACAATTCTGGTCCCTTGAGCATCCCTGCTAGAGTCGCCGCCTGATCAAGCGTTAGTTGCGAAGCCGATACACCGAAATATTTCTTACTTGCATCTTCAACGCCCCATACCCCATTTCCAAAGTAGGCGTTATTGAGGTACATAGCAAGGATTTGCTCCTTACTGTATTTCTTGGTCAACTCTAAGGCAAGGAAAAACTCCTTGGCCTTCCGTTCAACGGTCTGGTCCTGAGAAAGGTAGGCATTTTTTGCCAACTGTTGAGTGATGGTGGACCCCCCTCCAGAACGGCCTGCTGTAAGGATGGCTAGAAAGAAACGACCGTAGTTAATCCCATCATTTTTATAAAAGGAACGGTCCTCTGTCGCGACGACGGCATTCTGCAAGTCTTTGCTGATATCTGTCAGCTCAACATAAGTCCCCTTTTGGCCAGACAGGGCTCCTGCCTCTTTTTCTTCGCGGTCAAAAATCAGAGTTCGCGTTTTCAAGGCATTTTGCAAGTCATTGACATTGGTCGACTTGGCTATCGCAAATAGGTAGGTTCCTACTAGCAAACCTGCACTTAACCCTAAAATGATGACGATCTTTGTCAGATGATAACGACGCCAAAATTTCCGAATCGGGCCTACTTGGGACAATTTTTTTCTGTCGCTCCGTGAACGACGCATGCTAGTCGAATCAGACTCCGCTGATTCATTTGTTTCTTTTTTAAAGAGAGAAAGAAACTTCTCAAATAATTTATCTAATTTCATGCGTTTATTTTATCATCTTCACCATAGGAACTCAAGAATTTAGCTACTCCCTATCCAAATAGGGCTTTTTTTGTTACAATATCTGTATGCAATTCACATTTACATTACCCGAATCCTTGCCTCAAATGACAGTCAAACAATTTCTAGAGGAACAACTCCTCATCCCTAGAAAAATCCGCCATTTTCTAAGAACCAAGAAGAATATCTTAATCAATCAAAAACAAGTTCACTGGAACGAGATGGTCAAGCCAGGTGACATTTGCCAGTTGACTTTTGACGAGGAAGATTATCCGCCAAAAGAAATCCTTTGGGGCAATCCAGACCTCGTTCAAGAGGTTTATCAAGACCAACATCTCATTATCGTCAACAAGCCAGAGGGAATGAAAACTCACGGAAATCAACCTGGTGAAATCGCCCTTCTCAATCATGTCTCTGCCTACGTTGACCAAACCTGTTATGTCGTTCATCGTCTGGATATGGAAACAAGCGGTTTAGTGCTTTTTGCTAAAAATCCTTTTATCCTACCTATCCTCAATCGTTTGTTGGAGAAAAAGGAAATCGCTCGTGAGTACTGGGCACTTATAGAAGGGCGAGTAGAAAGTAAAGAACTTATCTTCCGAGATAAAATTGGTCGTAATCGACACGATCGTAGAAAAAGAATAGTTGATGAAAAAAATGGACAATATGCTGAAACACATGTAAGCAGATTAAAGCAATTCCCAAATCAGACTACCCTTGTCCGTTGCAAACTAAAGACCGGTCGAACGCATCAAATCCGTGTTCACCTCTCTCACCATAAACACCCTATTCTGGGCGATCCTCTCTATAACTCTAGTTCAAAAGTAAGCAGGCTCATGCTCCATGCCTTCCGACTTTCCTTTACTCATCCACTCACCTTAGAACAATTGAGTTTTACTGCCCTCTCAGATACTTTCGAAACAGAATTAAAACAAAATGGATGATAGCATCATCCATTTTTCTATATAATAAAAGCGGCTCTATAATATCTGTAGTGGGTAAAAACCACTATGGAAATTATGGAG
>NZ_JAUMZR010000065.1:0-5586 GCF_030528045.1 Streptococcus sp. | reverse complement strand
CAACTTTAACCAATTGTTTACCGTCAACGTCAAGAACTTTAGTTTGAGTTGCGTCAAACAATGAACCGTAAGACATACCTACGATATCTGAAGATACGATTGGATCTTCTGTGTAACCGTATGATTCGTTTGAAGCTGCTTTCATAGCTGCGTTCACTTCATCAACAGTAACGTTCTTTTCAAGAACTGCTACCAATTCAGTAACTGATCCAGCTGGAATTGGAACACGTTGTGCAGATCCGTCAAGTTTACCGTTCAATTCTGGGATTACAAGACCGATAGCTTTAGCAGCACCAGTTGAGTTAGGAACGATGTTTGCAGCACCAGCGCGAGCACGGCGAAGGTCACCACCACGGTGTGGTCCGTCAAGGATCATTTGGTCACCAGTGTAAGCGTGGATAGTAGTCATCAATCCTTCTACAACACCGAAGTTGTCTTGAAGAGCTTTAGCCATTGGAGCCAAGCAGTTTGTAGTACATGAAGCACCTGAGATAACTGTTTCAGTACCGTCAAGAACGTCGTGGTTAGTGTTGAATACGATTGTTTTAACATCGTTTCCACCAGGAGCAGTGATAACAACTTTCTTAGCTCCACCTTTAAGGTGTTTTTCAGCTGCATCTTTCTTAGCAAAGAAACCAGTTGCTTCAAGAACGATTTCTACACCGTCAGTAGCCCAGTCGATTTGTTCTGGATCACGTTCAGCAGAAACTTTAACGAATTTACCGTTAACTTCGAATCCACCTTCTTTAACTTCTACAGTACCGTCGAAACGACCTTGAGTTGTGTCGTATTTCAACAAGTGTGCAAGCATAACTGGATCTGTAAGGTCGTTGATGCGAGTAACTTCAACACCTTCTACGTTTTGGATACGGCGGAAAGCAAGACGACCGATACGTCCGAAACCGTTAATACCAACTTTAACTACCATTAGTGATTTCCTCCTTATGAAAATCATGAAAATTTTATTGTGAAAAGAGTAACTTGAATCACTACAAATCACCTTTCAACAAACCTATTATATAACTATTTGAGTTTAATTGCAAGTACGGGCGTTGATTTTCTCTCCTGCTTTTCTACTTTTTCTCCCCCTTTTTATTCATCCATTCTTTTATTTCAAAAGCAAATCTCTATAATCTTTTATAATATCTGCATATTCTCTTCATTATCAAGGTGAAACTACAATTTCAACTCTTTCAGAGTTTACAAAAAAGAGACAGGATAACTCCTGTCTCTAGACTGATAAACAATTATTTGCGACGTCCTGGACGTTCTGCATAACCATAGTAAGCATCTGCCATGATTTCTTCCATGTCAGCTACCATTGGCAAGCGAGGGTTAGCAGGTGAACATTGATCTTCATAAGCAAGCAAGGCAATTTCATGCAAGCTGTCTTTCCAAGCTTTTTCATCAATTCCTTGATCCTTGAAGTTCATCTTGATACCTACTGCAACACCAAGTTCGTAAACAGCTTTAGCGTATGCTTCAACTGCTTCTTCTGGAGTTGAGTGAGGCAAGCCAAGCATTTTCGCGATGTCTTGGAATTTCTCATCAGCTTTCCAGTAGTTGTATTTAGGCCATGTAGTAGTCTTAGATGGACGAGTTCCGTTGTAACGGATAACGTATGGAAGCAAGATAGCATTTGTACGTCCGTGAACAGTATGGTGAACACCACCAATCTTGTGGGCCATTGAGTGGCTCATACCAAGGAAGGCATTGGCGAAAGCCATACCAGCCATTGTAGACGCATTATGCATTTTTTCACGTGCTTCTGGGTCAGCTGTCTTAACAGATTTTTCCAACCATTCAAAGACAAGTTTGATTGTTTGAAGCGCAATACCGTCTGTGTAGTCGTTAGCGAAGTTTGAAGTGTAAGCTTCAGTCGCGTGAGTCAAGACGTCCATACCTGTATCAGCAGCGATGAAGTCTGGAACTGACTCAACCAAAGCAGGATCAACAATCGCAATAGTTGGTGTCAATGAGTAGTCAGCCAATGGGTATTTGCGGTTGTTTTTCTTATCAGAGATAACGGCAAATGGTGTTACTTCTGAACCTGTACCTGAAGTTGTTGGGATACCGATGTACTTCGCTTTCTTACCAAGTGATGGGAAGCGGAAGGCACGTTTACGGATATCCATGAATTTTTGAACCAAGTCACGGAAGTCGATTTCTGGTTGTTCGTAGAAGAGCCACATTACTTTGGCCGCGTCCATTGGAGAACCACCACCAAGAGCGATGATTGTATCTGGTTCAAATGCTTTCATCACTTTAGCACCACGTTCTACAGTTGTGATGTCTGGATCTGGTTCAACATCTGAGAAGACTTGGATAGTTACACGATTGCTACGTGCGTTCAATTGATCAATAACACGTTGAACAAAGCCAAGTTTTTCGATCGATTTGTCTGTAACAATCATAACGCGTTCAATATCTTCACATGTTTGAAGGTATTGGATAGAATTGCGTTCGAAGTAAATTTTTGAAGGAACTTTAAACCACTGCATATTATTTCTACGTTTCCCTACTTTCTTGATGTTTAGAAGGTTGATTGCACTCACGTTATCACCGACTGAGTTGTGTCCATATGAACCACATCCAAGTGTCAATGATGGAATGAAGGCATTGTATACGTCACCGATACCACCGAAAGTAGATGGAGAGTTCCAGATAATACGCATTGCTTTGATTTCTGTACCAAAGCGTTTAGCAAGAGCTTCGTCCTTTGTATGGATGGCTGCTGAGTGACCAAGTCCGTTAAACTCAACCATTTGGCGAGCTTTTGTAAGACCGTCTTCTGTGTCTTCAGCTTTTAGGACAGCGATAACTGGTGACAATTTTTCACGAGTCAATGGTTCTTTCGGTCCTACTTCTGCACATTCCGCAGCCAAGATGTTCGTTCCCTCTGGAACACTAAATCCTGCTTGTTCAGCAATCCATGCTGCTGGTTTACCAACGATGTTTGCATTTAGTTTAGCACCTGCACAGTTTTTGCTGTTAGCTTTCACGCCGAAACAGAACTCTTCAAGAAGTGCTTTTTCTTTTTTGTTTACAAAGTAAGTGTGATATGATTTGAATTCTTCTACAAATTCATCATACACTTCTTTATCAATGATAACCGCTTGTTCTGATGCACAGACCATCCCATTATCAAATGATTTAGACATCACGATGTCATGAGCAGCTTGACGAAGGTCAGCAGATTTTTCTACATAGGCAGGAACGTTTCCGGCACCTACCCCAAGAGCTGGTTTTCCACATGAGTATGCAGCTTTAACCATAGCATTCCCACCAGTTGCGAGGATAGTTGCAACACCTTCGTGGTTCATTAGCGCTCCAGTCGCTTCCATAGATGGCTTTGTAATCCATTGAACACAGTTTTCAGGAGCACCAGCTGCAATCGCTGCATCGCGAACGATTTGTGCTGCGTGTGCTGATGATTCTTGAGCTGATGGGTGGAAGGCGAAAACGATTGGGTTGCGTGTCTTCAAAGCAATCAATGATTTGAAAATCGCTGTTGAAGTTGGGTTTGTTGTCGGAGTGACACCACAGATTACACCGACAGGCTCCGCAATCTTTGTCAAACCTGTAATTGGATCATCTTCAATAACTCCAACTGTTTTAACTCCACGCATATTGTTCACTACGTGTTCGCAGGCAAATAGGTTTTTTGTCGCCTTGTCTTCAAATACTCCACGACCAGTTTCTTCAACTGCGTGTTGTGCAAGGATACCATGTGCGTCAAGTGCGGCAACCGAAGCTTTTGCCACGATATAGTCAACTTGCTCTTGGTTCAACTTGCGCATTTCATCAAGCGCAACCAAGGCTTTTTTCACGAGACCATCGACATGCTTTTCGGCAGCAAGTTGTTTTTCCTCTGGGGTTACTGTTTTTTTATCAGCCATATTATCCTCCATAGCCTTTAAGGATGTTATCCTTTGTTAATTTTTTCACAAGTTTATTATAACTCTTTTTTTATGCTTTGTAAACAGTTTCACAAGCATTTCACAAAGAAATTTTCTAAGATTGTGATTTTTTCTCAATATATCTATACAATAGAGTTTTGTCTGGACGATTGTGAAATTATGGAAAAATTTTTTTTATTTCACAAAGTTTTTCTAGTTGATAGTTATTTATCGAATCCAAGACATGAAAGTGCTTTCTTCTTGATTTTGAAAAATAGTCTCCTAACTTGGAGACTACTGTTTTTGCTGAAAAACGCCTTGTTTAAAGATTCCTTCATAAACAACTTCTTGCTCTGTCGTCAACTTCCCTTGACCTTCAGCCTGACCATTTACAAAATCACCCTCGTATTTCCAGCCATCTTTTGATTGGAAAGTCCCTTTTCCATTAAAGGCTCCATTATTGAAATCACCTGTATATTGGTCTCCGTTTTCAAAGGTCAGGGTTCCTTGACCATTCATTTTTCCTCGTACCAAGGTGCCATCATAAACAAGAGCTCCACCATCAAGTGTCAGGACACCCTTTTTAGGCGTATTTAGCAGAAATACCGAAAGAGTACAGAGTGCTATTACAACTACTGCAATGAGCTCTAACTTAGGACGAGTTAGGTAAACTCTACACTTCTCATAAAATTGTTTAAGCTTTTCCATTATCACTCTCTTTTTCTAATCGATCTAGCCAGCGTTGACATCCACTTGTGATACGAGCATAGGTTTCCTCAAAATCTCCTGTATACCAAGGATCTGGAACACTTTCAGATGCAAAAGGGTAGATCTTATGTTGCAATTCCTGAGGACATATTTGACGCAGATCTGAAACGTTTGAAGCATCCATACCGATAATGTAATCAAACGTTTCAAAATCTTCTCTACGAATCTGGAGTGATGTTTTGTCTTTGTCATAAGGAATCTGATACTGCCGGAAAATCCCCTGCGTTCCCTTGTGAATCGGATTGCCATGTTCCCAAGATGAAGTCGCACGACTCTCAACCTGGTAATCGCTCGTCATGGACTTCATCACAAACTCTGCCATGGGGCTTCGGCAGATATTTCCTAGGCAAACAAATACTATTTTTTTCATCCCTTTTCCTCTCATCTCATAGAAAAACGGGAGTGACAGATCCCGTTTTATTCTTCGATTGCTCCGCCTTCGTCAACAACTGTTCCTTCTGGTGTCACAGCTTCTTTGAGTGGCAAAACGGTCTTAATTGCAGCCAATTCAAAGGTCAAATAGACCCCATCTACATCCAGTACGATTGTACCTTTCTCAGTATCTACTTCATCCACTGTTCCGTAAAGTCCACCAATTGTAATGACTTCATAGCCTTTTCGAAGCTTGTTCAAGCTTTCCATACGCTTTTGTGCTTGTTTCTTTTGAGAACGTTGCATAAAGAACATCAAGGCAAACATACCTACAAGCATGATCAAAAATGTTAAATTTGGACTAATATTTTCCATAGTATTTTCTCCTTTGTATTTTACATAGGACTACTATATCAAATTTCAGCTACTTTTACAAGGTTGTGCCTTGTTTTTATGGTTATAAAAAATCAGAGTTTTCACTCTGATTTTTGTGATTATTTCAAGTTTTGAACGACTTTGACTAGATTTTCTACCGTAAATCCATACT
>NZ_JAUMZR010000064.1:0-5722 GCF_030528045.1 Streptococcus sp. | reverse complement strand
CTGCGCAACCGGAAACTCCGGCTCAGCCTGAAAAACCGGCGCAACCTGAGAAACCAATTACTTCTTCAAGTCCTGAGGAAGGGGTTAAAGACCTTGTCTTTAAACTTCCAAGCTTAGAAATCGTCAATAAGGTCGTACCGTTTAAGACAATTCATCGCGAAAACCCACAATTAGACAAAGGAAAAGAGCAAGTTCTATCAGAAGGGAAAGACGGTCTCTTAGTCGAGTATGTTGAAGTGGACGGTGACAATCGCAAGGTTCTCCAAACAGAAGCAACTCCAGCTCAAGATCGAGTGATTGAGGTAGGTAGCAAACAAAGCTCAGTTGGAACAGAAGCGCCACCAGTTGTGACTCTTCCTGAGTATGTTCTACCAAGAGAGACTGAAAAACCTGCTCCAGTCGTAACAGATAATTCATCAGCAAAAGATGAAAAAGCTCCTGTTACAGCTACAATCAAAGAAGATAAGGAAAGACTACTCCCTGCAACTGGGGAACAAGAAGCAACTGCCTTCCTCTTCTTGGCAGCCATTACTTCTATCTTGTCTCTCCTCATCTTCCAAAAGAATTTCAAAGACTAGTAACCCTCTTTGATTGATTCTTTCTAATGATTCAGTTCCCCCGTTGAGAAGACCATTTGGTCTTCTCTTTTTCTATCTGTAAAATTAAAAAACATCCACAAATATACATGGATGTTTTGGTATGACTCTATAAAGTAAGATGATCATTGAAGATAGCTGTTCTCAAATCCAACCACGTTTTCAAATAAACGCTCATCCAAAAAAGAGAGTGCCCCTTGCCTTATCTCATCAGAGCTACCATCATAAGTTTCTGCAAGAACTCCACAAATATAAGATGGCATTTCGAATTCCAATACCATGAGATTTTCTGACGTTCACAAGCCATCTTTCCTAAATCAAACTTCCCTCTTCCACACCTAGTCACTGACTACTATTTTTGAGTCCAGCGTATGCATAGGTTCGATTTCTGGGACACTCTTTTTCCGTCACCACCCTAAAATAAAAGCGATGCTCCCGCCCATCCTTGGCGTTTTCCTTGTTTAAAACAAAGTAGTTCTTCTGATTCATCGCCATAGTGCGTAGGATGTCATCGATCAAAAAAGTCAGTGGTACATTCATAACAGAGTATTTTTGAAAATCCTCTTCAAAGCGGATATAACTATCTGAAAAATAATCCATCTGCAGTTTGTTTTCATATAACTCTTTTCTAGTCATACACTCCCCCCTCCCACAGTCGAATTTCGAGAACATCTGCTACCTCTACCAGTCTATAGCCCTCATTGGTCCTAATAGATAGAGTTTGAGGTGATAATTCGCTTACCTCACCAATGATCGTGGTTTTATGCCTTCTTTCCTTGACTACAAAGCATCCCTTCAGTTGCCCAACATAAAGCTGCGAAAGCAAGGGTAGCTTCTCAACGGAATTCAAACTCGTCGAAAAAGCCACCCGATTTCTTTCTTCACCGAGTGAACTAGTATGCTCTGAGAGGAAAAAGCCCATCCACTTCTGCATCCCTGGATCTTGATAGTCACGCGCAGATGGAAAGTGTAAATAAGAACGATCAATCATTTTAGTCCATCTAATCCTCCAGCAGAATGCCCCCCAATCAGCTTGCTTCTGGCAAGACTCCTAGAGGCTTCTTCCAGTGCATTGGCCTTTAAGAGAGAGGTAAAACCAAATTGTTCCCGAATGGCATCAATAGCCGTCTGGAGCCTTTCTTCTTTTTCTAACTTGTCAACATCATCAAAGAGGAGATTAAGCCAAAGGACTCGTCTACAAATCCTGAATAGTTGACTCCGACACTTCTGACCGCTCCAGAAGTGTATTTATTATGAAATAACTTCAAAACATAATCCGTTAAGATAGCTGTATTATTAGTCGGTTCGACCTTCATTTGTGTATGAATAGACGGC
Source organism: Streptococcus sp. (assembly GCF_030528045.1). Lineage (GTDB taxonomy): Bacteria > Bacillota > Bacilli > Lactobacillales > Streptococcaceae > Streptococcus. The sequence goes on along the minus strand of NZ_JAUMZR010000064.1, from coordinate 3,791 downwards.
CTAACCTCCTGTTTAGAGAAACCGACATAGATAGAGACAAGGGTTGTTTTCTTGCCAGCCCTTCTCAGTCTAATAGCCACCTGCTCCGCCATTTCTCGGAGAATAATTTCGATATCCCGTAGCTTCACGTAGTCTCTCGGCAAGATTTGAGAATTTCCTAATCCCTGAGACTTGGCTTTATAGGGCCTGTGAACATTGCTCTCATCAATCCCGTTAGCATGAAACCACAAACGCAGACCAGCCTGACCGAGAGCTTTCTGTAGCTGGTCTGGATTACTGGTGGCCAATTCTCTGATGGAAAAAATCCCCAGAGCATGCAAGCGTTTCTCCATCCGCCTGCCAATCCCCCAAAAGTCCGTCATCTTGGGAATGACCCAAACCTTCTCTTCCACATCCTGGTAAGACCAGTTGGCCCTCATGGTCGGAGTGTGCTTGGCCTCATTATCCAGGGCCAACTTGGCCAGTAAGGGATTGGCATTGGACATACCCACCGTAGAGTAGATCCCTGTCTGCCTCCAAATATCCCTCTGGATACGAGCAGAAAGCAGATCCAGCTTGTCTTTGCGAGAGAGACTCTTGTCTGGGATAAAATAGTTGAGCGAACTAGTCAGATCGATAAAGCCCTCATCGATAGAGTAGGGATAAATATCATCTGGACTACCATAGTTTTGAAAGATTCGCTGGATTTCCATATTGACCGCTATGTACTCATCCATCCTAGGTGGCACAACCAAAGTCACTTGAGCCCAATCTTCGATGTAGCGAACATAGTCTGAGTCAGTAGGCAAGCCTTGCTTTCGAGCATTGTAATAAGAAAATTTGCGCGTTTTGATATCAAAAGGCAGATCATAGGCCCGACCAACATTGGACTTGCCAAAAATCTTCTTAAACATGGGAGAGGAAGCTAGGATAAGACCAGTAGAATTATCCGCGCGACTCATGACACAAAGCGAGGTCTTCAGCGGATGTAAGTCCCTTTTCACACACTCAACGCTGGCATAAAAGGATTTCATATCGACAAAGGCAATATCACTTTTGGGCTCTCTGGAATAATCAAAGTAGCCCATAGGCTAACCCTCCATCGGCACAAAATTCCCAACGATAATCCCCACAATCCGAGGATCTTCCTCATAGGAGATGAAAATGTCCTTGTATTTAGGATTGATAGAAACCAGACGCAAACCATCTTCCTCCCGATAGACCCGTTTAATATAGGTCTGATTGTTACAAACCACTGCATAAACTGCCCCGTCATAGTCAAATCCTGTTTCCCGAATCAGAGCTACCGAACCATTTTGATATTTAGGTTCCATAGAGTCCCCAGATACCCAAGATGCAAAATCATGGGCCAACTCCTCGTTAAAGTAGACTGTATCAAAATTCTGATCATCATAGACCGAAGCCCCGATCCCTGCTGACATACGTTCATAGACACGGTACTCGTAGAGGCGCTCTGGCATGGTCGTCACCTTCTGAGTTTGTTCCTCTTGAGCTAGGTTGCGAGCATAGAGCACAACCTTTCCTTCCCTTGCTTGGAGAGGCTATTGTAGAGACGAACAATCTCAATCTGAGTGAAATATCCCTTTGCTACCTTTAAAATATTTTCTAGCTGGGCAACCTTCTCCTGGGATGGTTCCTTAATTCCACGTTCCCAAGCCGAGTAAGCCTGAAAACTGATCCCTAATTCCTCTGCAATTTCCTTCTGTGTCAATTTTAACTCTTTTCTCCGAGCCTTGAGTTTTTCTGGTTGGTACATGATTCACCCCCTAGTGTGATGCTTTATTGAGAATATCTCTCTTAGAAAAACAAATCGACGGTTGAGCTTACATCTCTAAAACTCAACCAATTCGGTTTAGTTTTATTATATAAAAAAAGTGGACGATTGTCCACTGGGAAAATCAAATTTTAACAGACACACCCGAAGATTCTAAACAAAAAACATCCAAGAAAATATTCTTGAATGTCTGGACAGATTATAACTCCGTTAACCTTGTCAGTAGACTGGAAATGATGATATTATGGCCTCCTTATCTCAAATACTGCTGTATGAACCCACTCATTATGAATGTATAAGTCATTTTCTATCATCCTACTAAAGGTGAAGCCATTTTTTAAAAGCACCCTCTGAGAGGCTATATTACCTCTTGTCGTTCCTGCAATAATTTTATTTAAACCATAAGTCGTAAAGGCCTTGTCTAAAACGAGTTTAACCGCTTCGCTAGCATAACCTAAGTTGCTAACATTTTCCCCAATCCTATACCCAAGCTCTGCTGTTGTTCGATCATTCTCTAAAACACTTAAATTTATTCTCCCGACCATCATACCTTGCGAATCTCTAATAAGATGCATATAGACATCACGATTCCTTTGTTCCGTTAACAATTCCCTCGTGATTTCTTTGAAACCTTCTAAATCAAAATAGTTAGCTGGTCTAGGAGGTAAATTTCGTTCAAAATACTCTCGATTTTCTTTTTCAAAAGAATAAACGTCTAGACTATTTTCTTCAGACAACAGCTCTAAACTAATCATTACAAATCCTCTCCCATCATTATCCACACTCAAACTTTCTCTTCTTAGTAAAAATATTGTTAGATAGAGTTTGACTACCTTTGATTAGGATCCCCTTTTTCCTTATTACGATAATATTTTATAAACTCTTCCTGACTATTGACAATATGCTCCTGTCCATCTACTGAGTTTTCCTCAGGAATTTTCACATTTTCAAATAAGTTCGTCCCTTCCTTATACAAGAGCTGATAAATTGGCATGTTGTTTTCGATACTTGGCTTATCTGCCAAGACTACAATTGATCCGTTATTATCTTCCAAAAGCTTTGCTGCTTCGGGATACTTTTGACGAATAAGGGCATCTTTATCCAACTTTCCTTCTTTTGAGATTCCGATTTCCCATTCATTCATAAAGTAATTAGAAGAGTTCTGTAACAAATGTGAAAAAGAGGTTGAGCGACTTATTTGTTCAAAGTCCTTTCCTTCACCTAATTCCACAATCTTCCCCTCATCCAAATCAATAGACTTGGTAGAAAGAGAACCGTCTTTGGCATTTTTCAAATGAATATCCAGTAGTTCTCGACCCTCACTAATATAGATGGTGGTCGCAATCCCTGTAGGGATATAGTCTGAATCATAATCTCGAGTCATTTTAAAAATATCGTAGTCTTTGGAAGGAAAGCCCTTCGTCTTTATATCATAGATGGTAATCTTCCAATATTCATCTTCAATAGGCTCATTTCGATACATAGACGATATCGCCAATCTTTTGTATTCCTGAACAATCTTATTTTGGCTGGCAACGGGACTAACCCAATAAACATAGGTAGACTGTGATGCAAGCCAATAGTCCAATGGATTATCATAGTCCCACTTAATCGCCAAGGCTTTCCCATCCTCGATATATTTGTAATCCACTATCTTTCTCTTAAACAAAAAAGTAGAGTATGGGTCAACATATTTGTTCACATAGTATTTGTAAGCCAAATAAGGCGTAAGTGAGAGAACTCCCACCAACATAACAATAAACACCATTTTTTTCGAAAGTTTCATTACAAAGCCTCCCAACGTTGATTATTTCTCAAATACTTTCTACTGTTGAAAGCATTTGTTCGTTTTCAAAAAATATACGAATTTCTAGAAATAAAAAGAAAATGTCCTTCTCCATTATACCATATGCGTGATACCGTGAGAAGACGAGAAAAGCAAAAGAAAACCACCTGAATTTGTTGGCTCTATAATATCTGTAGTGGGTAAAAACCACTATGGAAATTATGGAGCTTT
>NZ_JAUMZR010000063.1:0-5899 GCF_030528045.1 Streptococcus sp. | reverse complement strand
AAAAGCTCCATAATTTCCATAGTGGTTTTTACCCACTACAGATATTATAGAGCCTTTAAATGGCGAATATTTAAGACACAAATAGGTCAAAAGTTTCAAAATTTTTAGAAATAGCGTATAATATAAAAGAGAAAAAGAAAAGAAAGGGATTTTAAAATGAACAAACGTTCTTTGTTACCTGTCTTATCGACAGCCCTGTTAGCTCCAGCCTTCTTAGCTGGACAAGTATACGCTGAAGAAGCGACAACTCCTGCAGAAAGTTCAGCTGTCGTAGCGACTCCTGCTACGTCGGCGACTCCAGCTCCTGTTGAGAGCCCTGCGGTACCGGAAACTTCGGCAACTTCAGAAGCGGTTGTACCTGCAGAAACTCCGTCAGCTCCTGCTGAATCTACTAAAAGCGAAGAAAAGGACACCGTTATCTTACACACCAATGATGTCCATGGTCGTATTGTAGAGGAAAAGGGAGTAATTGGAGATGCCAAGTTAGCGACTGTCATTGAGCAGGAGCGTGCGAAATCAAATCAAAATACTCTGGTAGTTGATGCGGGAGACGCTTTCCAAGGTTTACCGATTTCCAACTCTACAAAGGGTGAAGCACGCGCTGAAATTCTCAATCAGATGCAGTATGATGCCATGGCTGTAGGAAACCATGAGTTTGACTTTGGTCTTGATGAAGTTAAAAAATACAAGGAAATCTTGAAATTCCCATTACTTAGCTCAAATACCTACGTCAATGGAGCTCGTCTTTTTGAAGCTTCTACAATTGTTGATAAAGATAAGACTGTGGAAGGTGATGAATTTGTTGTAATCGGTGTGACAACACCTGAAACTGCTACAAAGACCCACCCTAAAAACATTAAAGGGGTAACTTTTACAGATCCAATCTCTGAAGTCAATAAGGTCATCGAAGAAGTTCAAGCTAAGGCTCGTGCAGAAGGTAAGGACTACAAACACTATGTTGTGCTGGCTCACTTGGGTGTGGATACCACAACCCCAGTCGAATGGCGTGGTTCAACTTTGGCAGAAGCCTTGTCTAAAAATCCTCGTTTGAAAGGGAAACGCGTAACAGTAATCGATGGGCATTCTCATACAGTAGCTTCCACAACTTATGGCGATAATGTTACCTATAATCAAACAGGAAGTTACCTTCATAATGTTGGGAACGTTATCTACAAATCACGTCAGCTTTTGGGCAATCCAACTCAGATTCCGGCTGCTGATGCTAAAAAATTACCAGCCAATCCAACAGTTGAAAAACTAGTCAAAGACATTAAACAAAAATACGATGCTGAAAATGCAGTTGAGATTGTCTCAAACAGCCCCGTAGAACTAAACGGTGATCGTGAAAATGTTCGGGTCCGTGAAACCAACCTCGGGAACGTCGTGGCAGACTCTCTCTATCAGTATGGTCAAACAGGATTTAGCCATCCGACAGACATCGCTGTGACAAATGGTGGTGGCTTGCGTGAAACCATTGCAAAAGGCAAACCAATCACTAAAGGAAATGTCATTGCCGTTCTTCCTTTTGGAAATACCATTTCACAAATCCAAGTGACGGGGCAACAAGTCTTGGATATGTTTGAAAAATCACTCGGATCTATCTTGCAGGTCGATAAGGATGGCAAGAAGGTCTTGGATGAGAACGGGCAACCATTGTTAGAGCCAAGTGGTGGTTTTTTGCAAGTTTCAGGTGTGAAGGTCTACTATGATACTAACCTACCATCAGGCAAACGTGTCTTAGCCATCCAGGTCAAAAACCGCACGACTGGTCGTTATGATCTTCTAGATCTTGCAAAGACGTACTATCTTGCAACCAATGATTTCTTAGCTGCGGGTGGTGATGGCTACACGATGTTAGGTAGCGCGCGTGAAGAAGGCCCATCTATGGATGCAGCCTTTGAAGAGTATCTGAAGACTGCTGATTTGACCCAGTATGAAAAGATCAATCCGAACTCACGGACGATTTCTGTGGATTCTAAAAACTTTAGTCTACCAGTAGAAACGCCTCAAACGAATGCAGCTGCTAGCGATGCGACTACAAATGTACCACTTACTTATGAGGTGGCAGGTCAATTTAGCAAGAAGGCGGTTGTCTCAGAAAAAGCTCTCCCAAATACAGGAAGTGAACAATCCATTTTCTTGCTCTTGATGGGAATGGTAGCTGGTTTGTCAGGTATCTTATCGAGTCGAAAACCAAAGCAAAAATAGGTTAAATTTTACATCTAGAAGAGTCTAGGGAAACGTTTTCACGCCTTTTTCCCTTGACTCTTTTTTGGTTTATGATATAATTAACCAGTAAAGAATCGGTGACCATCTCTGTTTTTTACTAAAAGATAGCTAGGGAAGGAGTAATACATGAGACAGCTTGCACAGGAAATCGATAACTTTTTAAACGAGGTGATCTTGAGATCTGAGAACCAGCATGAAATTCTAATCGGGCATTGCACGAGTGACGTTGCCTTGACCAATACTCAGGAACACATCCTTATGCTCTTGTCGGAAGAATCCCTAACCAACTCGGAGTTGGCCCGTCGTCTCAATGTCAGTCAGGCGGCAGTGACCAAGGCTATCAAGTCTTTGGTCAAAGAGGGTATGTTAGAGACATCCAGAGATACAAAGGATGCGCGTGTGATCTTTTATCAACTGACAGAACTAGCTCGACCGGTGGCAGAGGAACACCACCACCATCATGAGCACACGCTCTTAGCCTATGAACAAGTGGCAAGTCAGTTTACTCCAAATGAACAAGAAGTTATCCAGCGGTTTTTAACTGCTTTAGTAGGAGAAATCAAATAATGCGGTATATTACAGTAGAGGACTTGTCTTTCTATTATGACAAAGAACCTGTCCTCGAGCATATCAACTATAGTGTTGATAGTGGGGAGTTTGTCACTCTGACTGGTGAAAATGGAGCTGCCAAGACAACGCTTATCAAGGCGAGCCTAGGCATCTTGCAGCCAAGATTTGGCAAGGTAACCATCTCAAAGACAAATACTCATGGGAAAAAGCTTAGGATAACCTATCTTCCCCAGCAAATTGCCAGTTTTAATGCTGGCTTTCCAAGTACGGTTTATGAATTTGTCAAGTCGGGTCGCTATCCTAGAAAGGGCTGGTTCCGTCGCTTGAATGCTCATGATGAGGAACATATCAAGGCCAGTCTAGACTCGGTTGGTATGTGGGAACATCGTGACAAACGAATTGGTTCCCTTTCTGGTGGGCAAAAGCAACGAGCAGTGATTGCTCGGATGTTTGCTTCTGACCCAGATATTTTTGTCTTGGATGAGCCGACAACAGGGATGGATGCAGGGAGCAAAAATGAATTTTACGAACTCATGCACCATAGTGCCCACCATCATGGCAAGGCCGTTTTGATGATTACCCATGATCCTGAGGAGGTCAAGGACTATGCGGATCGCAATATTCATCTAGTTCGTAACCAAGATTCGCCATGGCGTTGTTTTAACGTTCACGAAAGCGACCAAGAGGTGGACCATGCTTAGTTTGTTATCCTATGACTTTATGCAGCGTGCCTTCTTGGCTGTCATTGCCATGAGTCTCTTTTCTCCAGTTCTTGGGACCTTCCTTATCTTACGTCGTCAGAGTCTCATGAGCGATACCCTCAGTCACGTTTCTCTATCAGGGGTAGCCTTTGGTCTGGTTTTGGGGATTTCTCCAACTATTTCAACCATTGCTATCGTCTTGATCGCTGCGGTCTTTCTGGAGTATCTTCGGACAGTCTATAAGAACTTTATGGAAATCGGGACTGCCATCCTCATGTCAACAGGACTTGCAGTGTCTCTGATTGTCATGAGTAAGGGGAAAAGTTCGAGTTCCATGAGTTTGGACCAATATCTCTTTGGTTCGATTGTAACCATTAGCCAGGAGCAGGTGATATTCCTCTTTGCCATTGCGGCGGTCGTTTTACTCTTGACTTTCTTATTCTTGCGACCAATGTATATCCTGACCTTTGATGAGGACACGGCTTTTGTAGATGGCTTGCCAGTTCGTACCATGTCTATCCTCTTTAACATGGTGACAGGGGTGGCCATTGCCCTTATGATTCCAGCTGCAGGAGCCCTTTTGGTGTCGACCATTATGGTCTTGCCAGCTAGCATTGCCCTTCGTCTGGGGAAAAACTTCAAATCCGTTATGTTACTAGCCAGCGCTATTGGCTTTTTGGGAATGGTGGCAGGACTTTATATTTCCTACTATGCGGAAACCCCTGCCAGCGCTAGTATCACCATTATCTTTGTAGCTGTCTTTTTGTTAGTCAGTCTACTGAAACGTTTTATCAAATAGGAGAATGATATGAAAAAAATTAGCTTACTACTAGCTAGTCTATGTGCCCTGTTTTTAGTGGCTTGTTCCAATCAAAAACAGGCAGATGGGAAACTCAATATCGTGACAACCTTTTACCCTGTCTACGAATTTACCAAACAAGTCGCAGGAGATACTGCTAATGTAGAACTTCTAATCGGTGCTGGTACAGAACCTCACGAATACGAACCGTCTGCCAAGGCAGTTGCTAAAATCCAAGATGCAAATACCTTCGTTTATGAAAATGAAAATATGGAAACTTGGGTTCCAAAATTGCTAGAATCCTTGGATAAGAAAAAGGTGAAAACCATCAAGGCGACAGGTGATATGCTCCTCTTGCCAGGTGGTGAGGAAGAAGAGGGAGGGCATGATCATGGCGGTGAGGCTCACCATCACGACTACGATCCTCATGTTTGGCTTTCACCAGTTCGTGCCATCAAACTGGTAGAGCATATCCGTGACAGCTTGTCAGCAGATTATCCTGATAAAAAAGAGACTTTTGAGAAGAATGCGACTGCCTATATCGAAAAATTGCAAGCCTTGGACAAGGCCTACACAGATGGCTTATCTCAAGCCAAACAAAAGAGCTTTGTGACCCAGCACGCTGCCTTTAACTACCTTGCCTTGGACTACGGTCTCAAGCAAGTATCCATCTCAGGTCTCTCACCAGATGCAGAGCCGTCAGCAGCACGTTTGGCAGAATTGACAGAGTATATCAAGAAAAACAAGATTTCTTATATTTACTTTGAAGAAAATGCCTCACAAGCCCTAGCTAATACACTCTCAAAAGAAACAGGTGTCAAACTAGACGTGCTCAACCCGCTAGAAAGTCTAACAGAAGAAGCAACCAAGGCTGGTGAGGACTATATCTCCGTGATGGAGAAAAACCTCAAGGCTTTGAAGCAGACAACGGACCAAGAAGGACCAGAAATCGAGCCAGAGAAGGAAGAAAACACCAAGACGGTTCACAACGGTTACTTTGAGGATGCAGATGTCAAAGATCGTACCTTGAGTGACTATGTTGGCAACTGGCAGTCGGTCTATCCTTTCCTTGAAGATGGGACCTTTGATCAAGTCTTTGACTACAAGGCTAAGTTGACTGGTAAGATGACCAAGGATGAGTACAAGGCCTACTATAGAAAAGGCTATCAGACAGATGTGACTAAGATCAACATCACTGACAACACTATGGAATTTGTTCAAGGTGGCCAAAGCAAGAAATTCACCTACAAGTATGTCGGCAAGAAAATCTTGACTTATAAGAAAGGCAATCGTGGCGTGCGTTTCCTCTTTGAAGCAACAGATGCGGACGCTGGACAGTTCAAGTATGTTCAGTTTAGTGACCACAATATCGCCCCAGTTAAGGCAGAACATTTCCATATCTTCTTTGGAGGTACTAGCCAAGAAGCCCTCTTTGAAGAGATGGATAACTGGCCAACCTACTACCCAGATAACCTATCTGGTCAAGAAATCGCCCAAGAAATGTTGGCGCATTGATGCAAGAGAGAATCCCGCAAATCTGCGGGATTTTTTGGCTCTATAATATCTGTAGTGGGTAAAAACCACTATGGAAATTATGGAG
>NZ_JAUMZR010000062.1:0-6012 GCF_030528045.1 Streptococcus sp. | reverse complement strand
GAAAACGTCTCTTTTTCAATCGAATGAGACTAGGATGGCCAGCAATTTCAATAAAAGGGATTTTAGAAGGTTTTTGAAAATCATATTTGATTTGTATTCCCATGCAATGCTTACACTTGGGAGGCTGGTAGTCTAATGTAGCCATTAGCTCAATGTGAGTCTCATGTTTCAAGGCTTTGTTTAGGGTGATATTTTTGTCTTTCATTCCGATGAGTTGTGTGGTATGATGAATATGTTCCATAAGATCCTTTCTAATGATGGTTTGAGTGCTTTTCATTATAAGTCTTATGGGACTTTTTGTGTATTCAAAAAGCTCCATAATTTCCATAGTGGTTTTTACCCACTACAGATATTATAGAGCCCAAAATATCATGGTTTGTTTAAAACAACCATGATATTTTTGTTTTTGTTTTATTTTGTTTTTTTCTATTTGATTGATTGAGCGTTTTATGGTAAGATAATAATAGTAGAAATCGAGGTGATAAGGATGCTAAAGCAAGAAAAACTAGATAGTATTCTAGAAGCAGTAAACACAAAAGGCACTATTACTGTAAAAGAGATTATGGAGAGTCTTGATGTGTCAGATATGACAGCTCGCCGCTATTTACAAGAATTGGCAGATAAAGATTTGCTGGTCCGTGTGCATGGTGGCGCTGAAAAACTTCGTACAGGTTCTCTCTTAAACAACGAACGCTCAAACGTCGAAAAACAAGGCTTGCAGATTGCTGAAAAACAAGAAATCAGTCGTTTTGCTGGTCATTTGATTGACGAAGGTGAAACTATTTTTATCGGACCAGGAACAACCTTAGAATGTTTTGCTCGTGAACTCCCAATTGATAATATTCGTGTTGTAACAAACAGTCTTCCAGTTTTTCTCATCCTAAACGAACGAAAACTAACAGATTTAATCTTGATTGGCGGAAATTATCGCTCTATCACTGGTGCTTTTGTAGGAACACTCACCTTGCAGGATTTGACCAACCTTCAGTTTTCTAAATCTTTTGTAAGTTGTAATGGTATTAAGGATAAGGAAATTGCTACTTTCAGTGAAGAAGAGGGCGAGGTTCAACGAATCGCCTTGAACAATGCCAACAAAAAATACTTACTGGCAGACCACAGTAAGTTTAATAAGTTTGATTTTTACACCTTCTACAATATCTCAGAGATTGATACCATCGTTTCAGATTCCAAACTGAGTCAGGAAACATTTGAAGAACTTTCGAAACAAACAACCATTCTTTTATCAAAACCATAAAAATTCCCCTGCCTTTTGGCGGGGAATTTTTGTTGAATTTTATTCAATAAGTTGTGTCTCAGCTAGTTTCTTGTACCAGTGAGCCGATTTCTTTGGATAACGCTCCTGGGTTTCAAAATCAACATAGAAGAGGCCGTAACGCTTTTCGTAACCATTTGACCAAGAAAAGACATCCATCAGCGACCAGATAAAGTAGCCTTTGACATTGGCTCCATCAGAGATCGCATCTGCAATCACTTCCATATGTTTCTTAACATAATCAATCCGTCCATCATCGTAGACTGTTCCATCCACAAACTCGTCTTTGTATCCGAGACCATTCTCTGTGATGTAGATTTTTTTGTAATTTGGGTAATCTTTCTTCACGCGCATGATTTGATCATACAATCCTTGAGGATAGATAATCCAGTCCCAATCTGTACGTGGGACATAGTCAGGCGCCACTCGCCGTCCAACTCCCTTAATCTGATATTTAGAACTTCCTTTTTCACCCTTACCGTTATGAATGATTTCCGTCTCTCCGTCAAAGGCTTGCATCCAATCACTCATGTAGTAGTTAATTCCAAGGAAGTCGTTCAAGTCTTTTGCAGCTTCTAGCACAGCGAAGTCTTCTTCACGCAGATCTAAGCTTCCACCATTGACTGCTAAGATATGGTTGACACCTTCCATGGTTTCTTCGGAATATCGTCCTAGATAAGTCGAGTCTAGGATAAACTTGTTATGGATAATATCTTCTAACTCAGCTGCACGAACATCTGCTGGATTATCTGGATCCAGAGGATACTTAGTAGGTAGGGCGTGAACCACACCAATTTCACCCTTATATCCCTTATCCTTGAAAAGTTTTACTGCACGCGCATGAGAAACCATCATATTGTGGTGCGATTGGAAAACTTTTGCAAGGTCGTACTGAATACCTGGAGGGAATTTCCCAACCAAATACTGACCATCTCCTATCGGCCCAATTTCATTAAAAGTTGTCCAATAGTTTACTTCTGGGAATTCTTCAAAACAGAAAGCCGCGTAGTCTACAAAGTGTTCAATGTTTTCACGGTTTAAGAAGTCTCCATTTGAATGTAGAGCTTCTGGCGTATCAAAGTGATGAAGAGTTACAAAGGGCTCAACATGCCGTTTGTGGCATTCTACAAATAGATTATGATAGAACTCAACTCCCTTGGCATTGACTTTCCCGTAACCAGTTGGAAAGATACGTGACCAAGCGATTGAAATACGGATACCATTGACACCATACTCTTCTGCTAGTTTGAGGTCAACTGGGTATTTGTGATAGAAATCACTGGCTGGTTCAGCAGTGTACCAGTAGTTATCTTTGAGATATTTGTCCCAGGCAACTGGTCCTTTACCATCGGTATTGGTCGCACCTTCTGCTTGATAGGCTGCTGTTGCCCCGCCAAAAATAAAGTCTTTTGGAAGTGTTTTTGTCATTTGATTCACCTTTCAAGAAATAGAAATGAGATGGAGATAGAGTTGGGAGGAGTTCCGCCATCTCACTTCTTTGCTATTTACATTTTATTCTTCGAACTGCGCTTGAACAAAGGCAAGAGCTCCTTTTCCATCGCGAGTCAATTTAATGTATTGGCCACCTTCTGTCTTAGCAAGTTTGATACCAAGTTTGTCAGTTTCGGCCTTCATGTCTTCAAAGTTTGAAGCAACTTGAGGAGCAAGGATAACTAGATCAAACTCAGGCAACATTTCACGGTGAGCACCATAGCCACCAGCTGCTGCTTTAACAGGAACTTTGTATTCTGCTGCCGCTTTGTTTAGAGCATTTGCAAGGAGACCACTTGTACCTCCTCCTGCACAGAGAACGAGAACATTTGTTTCTTCTGTGATTGTGTTTTGTGCTGTTTCTACACCTGCTTTTTCAAGAATAGCATCTGCTTTGGCAGTATTGAAGTTTGCTGCTACTTTTTCTTTCAATTCATCATTGGCTTTACCAGAACGCTCTTCTTCAAGAATTTGTTCATCATAAACCTTGAGGAATGGATAGTAAATGGCTACGTCAACAAGGATTAACAAAGCAGCAAGTACAAATGACAAAAATTGGAAGTTTGTGCCGAGAACAATACCGAGCGAACCTGGTGTTGTCCAAGGAAGGTTAGCAGTAAATGAGTTCATGCCAAGCGTCTCAATGAAGAATTTAAAGATCCATACGTTGGCAATTGGCGCAAAGATAAATGGAATAAAGAAAATTGGGTTCAAGACAAGTGGTGCACCAAACAAGATTGGTTCATTTACACCAAAGAAAGTTGGAACTACTGAAGCACGTCCGATTGCACGGTTACGTTTTGATTTTGTTAACCACATGAACATGAAAGGAACAACTAGTGTCGCACCTGTACCACCCATTGTAACGATAAACATTTGTGTACCAGAAGTAAGGATCTTATCTGCATGCATCCCTTGTTGGAGAAGGTTCAAGTTGACCTCGGCATTTGCATAGGTAATAGCTGCGATTGCAGGTTCAACGATTGAAGGACCGTGGATACCAACAAACCAGAAGAAGGCAAAAGCACCAAAGATAATGGTAATACCTAGATAACCATCAGCAGCTGAGAATAATGGTGCAAAGAATTTACCGATTGATTCTGCTACACTGGCTCCAACAAAATGACGAGCTAGTAAATCAAGAACATATAGAGAAACAACTGAAAGAGTGAATGGAATCACATCTTTAAAGACTTGTGAGATATTTGGTGGAACTTCGTCAGGCATACGAATGGTAACGTTATTCTTAACACAAACCTTATAGATGGCTACAGTAACAAAGGCAGCAAGGAAGGCTGAAAGCAACCCTTTTGTCCCCAAGAATCCAGTAGCTAGGCCATTTTCGATAGGATCAGCTGCCAACATCAACAAACCAACAATTGCTGCCAACAATGTTGACATATAGTTGATTTGATTGGTTTTCTCCATGCTACGGTTTACTGAGTCCGTCAATGACTTAGCTGTTGTGCCAGCTACCAAGAGAGCTAGAATCCCCATTGAATAGCTATAAGGTTTCATGAGGAGATTAACAACATCATCAGACCATTTAAAGCCCCATGAGTTTGGTACAAAAGCAATCAAGATAAAGATACTTGAGAAGAGAATAACAGGCATCCCTGCAATGAAACCATCACGAATAGCACGAAGATAGATATTACGAGACAGTTTTTCAAAGAAAGGCTTTCCTTTCTCGATAAATGAAATTAGTTTGTTCATTACTTAACTCCTCTCTTATAGAGTTCGATTAAATGGTGCATCAAATCTTTGAGCAAGATAGTTGTCATCAAGTGATCCTGACCGTGCATCATGGTTACACTATAGGCCAAATCTTCACCAGCTGCCTCCTTAGTCAAAAGGCTTGTTTGAGCGTGGTGTGCCTCAGCGATGCAACCACCAGCTTCCTCTACGAGAGTATCAGCTTTCGCAAAATCGCCAGCTTCAGCAGCCTTCAAGGCTTCCAATAGTTTTGAACGAGCATCGCCAGCATAGGCTACGATTTCAAAACCTAACAATGTTACTTCTTCTCTATTCATGATAGAATTCTCCTTATGTATTTTTAATTAAATTTTTATGACAATAAACGTTGGATATGTAGAACTAGATAAACTCGTTCACTTTTATACAAATCAAGACCCGTATGTTGCGTAATCACATCATAGATCTTGGAACCAATCTCGAACGCTTTTGGATAGGATTGTTTAATATGCTCTTCCATATCCAGAAGTGATTGGTTATCATCTCTAGATCTGTCTAAATAATCCAAGAAATAATTGAGATGAATCATAAAGCGATCATAGAAATGGTTATTCTCTTTGGTTCGTTGAATTGCATAACCCTTTAGCACTTCTTCAACATTCCTGAGAATTTCTTTCCTCTTATCAATCGACTCCACGAGTTCCACTTCATTTTCACCTTCGGCATTAATGAAATGATAAGCAATCCGAATAATTTCGTCCTCAGGAAAATGATCTGTCAACTTCTGACGATAGATTTCAAAGGCTTCCTTTGCGATTTGAAAAGCGATAGGATACTTGGCAGAAATATCTGGCAGATTACTATCCTTGTACCTTCCTTGTGCTAGAACTTGATAAGAACAGTAAATATGATCCGTCAAGGTCACATAGAGATACTCTTGAATCGGATAATGATATTTCTTAGAAAGCTTATCAATAATCTCATAGGTCACTGTGATAAAATCCAGCGGAACATCTCTGAGGAGAGCCATAAAATTTTCTCTGGACTCTTCTGTCTTCATCCGAAAGATTTTCTCAACTTGATCTTCAGAAATTAAATCCCCCTTCTTTTTCCCAAATGCAATCCCCTTACCAATCACAATTACTTCTTCTCCCTTGTCATTTCTGACAAGAGAGACGTTGTGATTCATTGGGTTTAGAATTCGATACATGGCAACCTCCTTTTATCTCTTAAAGGTATATGAGTATAAAAAATGACCACAAATGAACTAGAAAATCCTTTGATTTCTAATCCATCCGTGATCATGCCTAATATTACTTAGTAACACTCACCTTGTATTAACTTGTGATTTAAGTATAGCATAAGTAAGTTGTTTTGTAAACCTATACATTCAACTTTTTTTAAATTTTTTTAGATCAATGTTCCTAAGATTAGGGGGGAAACTTATACACGTTCAGTCCATGAAGTCGCTGTTGTTTGAAGAACTTTGTTGAGTTCGTCAATGTTCTCAAATCCAGTTGTGCGTAGCCATTCACGAGCAGCTGCTTCACCGT
>NZ_JAUMZR010000061.1:0-6172 GCF_030528045.1 Streptococcus sp. | reverse complement strand
AAAACTTTAAACAGCGTATCTATATCGCTTTGAATACCACAAAAGAGAAGACGAAGTTCGTCTCCTCTCGTGCTTAGTTATAGGTCACCCACTACAGTTGACATAGAGCCATATTTTGAATGATCGGCCAAATTAGTCCAAACCGTAGTTGTAATCCTCGTCTTGCATGGCTTCAACTTCACCAAGGAGGTAACCATTTCCGACTTGAGAGAAGAAGTCGTGGTTAGAAGTTCCTGTTGAAATACCGTTCATGACAATAGGATTGACATCATCTGCTGAATCTGGGAAGAGTGGATCTTGTCCTAGATTCATAAGGGCCTTATTGGCATTGTAACGAAGGAAGGTTTTAACTTCCTCAGTCCAGCCAACACCGTCATAGAGGCTTTCTGTATAGCCCTCTTCGTTCTCGTAGAGAGTGTAGAGCAGGTAGTACATCCATTCTTTGAGTTTTTCTTGCTCTTCTTCAGGTAATTCGTTAAAGCCAAGTTGGAATTTGTAACCAATATAAGTTCCATGAACAGACTCATCACGGATGATTAGTTTGATGATTTCCGCAACGTTGGCCAGTTTGTTGTTACCAAGATAGTAGAGCGGTGTAAAGAAACCAGAGTAGAAGAGGAAGGTTTCAAGGAAAACACTAGCAACTTTCTTTTCTAGTGGGCTACCATTGAGGTAGATTTCATTGATAATTTCAGCTTTTCTCTGAAGGTAGGGATTAGTGTTGGTCCATTCAAAGATTTCTTCAATTTCAGCCTTGGTATTCAAGGTAGAAAAGATAGAAGAATAGGATTTTGCGTGGACAGATTCCATAAATTGGATGTTGTTGAAAACAGCTTCTTCATGCGGTGTACGGATGTCTGCGCGAAGCGCTTGAACCCCTGTTTCAGATTGCATGGTATCCAAAAGAGTCAAACCACCAAAGACTTTTCCAACCAAGTCTTTTTCTTTGTTTGATAGTTTTCTCCAGTCGTCTAGGTCATTTGACAAGGGGATACGCGTATCGAGCCAGAATTGCTCTGTCAGCTTTTCCCAAGTTGATTTGTCGATGACATCTTCGATGGCATTCCAGTTAATGGCTTTGTAGTAAGTTTCCATTTGAAATCTCTTTCTGTGTTTAATATTGCGAGCTCACAATTATTTCTATTTTATCATAATTCTAGAGGAGTATCGCACAAAAAGTCGGAAGCCCGACTTTTTGTTATTTCATAGTATAGATGCTTATTCCAGTCTAACATGGTGATTGAATCACTAGTCTGAGAAAATGTGGTTGCCTCAGATAAAAACTAAATCACACAGCTTTCACATTGGTTAGCACCGACCTCTCCACCGTCGTCTGTAAAGGTACGGACGTAGTAGATAGACTTGATACCCTTGTTAAAGGCATAGTTACGAAGGATTGACAGGTCACGTGTCGTTTGTTTGTTTTCTTTCTTCCATTCGTAAAGACCTTTTGGAATGTCGCTACGCATGAAGAGGGTGAGTGAAAGGCCTTGGTCCACGTGCTCAGTCGCAGCAGCGTAAACATCAATCACCTTACGCATATCCATGTCATAAGCAGAAGTGTAGTAAGGGATGGTATCTGTTGACAAACCTGCAGCAGGGTAGTAGATCTTACCGATTTTCTTCTCTTGACGTTCTTCGATACGTTGTGTAATCGGGTGGATAGAAGCAGAAACGTCGTTGATGTAGCTGATAGAACCATTTGGTGCAACAGCTAGACGGTTTTGGTGATAAAGACCATCTTCTTGAACCTTTTCGCGAAGTTCAGCCCAATCAGCAGCACTTGGGATAAAGACATCTTTGAAGAGTTCTTTAACGCGGTCTGATTTTGGAACAAACTCGCCTGTCACATACTTGTCAAAGTAGCTACCGTTAGCATAGTCTGATTTTTCAAAGTTGTGGAAGGTGATACCACGTTCGCGGGCGATATTGTTTGATTCTACCAAGGTCCAGTAGTTCATAAGCATAAAGTAGATGCTAGTGAATTCAACAGACTCAGGAGATCCGTATTCAATGAGTTGTTGGGCAAGGTAACTATGAAGCCCCATGGCACCAAGACCAAAGGTGTGAGCCAAACTGTTTCCGTGGTCGATAGTAGGAACAGCTACGATGTGTGAACTATCTGTAACGAAAGTTAAAGCACGAACCATCGCACGGATAGAACGACCAAAGTCAGGTGACGTCATCATGTTGACAACGTTGGTTGAACCAAGGTTACATGAAACATCCGTTCCCATTTGAAGGAATTCCTGAGCATCGTTGATCAAGCTTGGTTCTTGAACTTGAAGAATCTCAGAACACAAGTTACTCATGATAATCTTACCATCAACTGGGTTCGCACGGTTAGCCGTATCAATGTTGACTACATAAGGGTAGCCAGACTCTTGTTGCAATTTAGAAATCTCAGTTTCCAAGTCACGCACCTTGATCTTTGTCTTGCGGATATTTGGATTTGCGACTAATTCATCGTATTTTTCTGTGATATCGATGTAGTTGAACGGCACCCCATATTCAAGCTCTACGGAGTAAGGGCTGAAGAGGTACATTTCTTCATTTTTACGAGCCAATTCGTAAAATTTATCTGGTACTACAACACCAAGTGAAAGGGTCTTTACACGAACTTTTTCATCGGCATTTTCTTTCTTAGTGGAAAGGAAAGCGATGATATCTGGGTGAAAGACGTTGAGGTAGACAACCCCAGCACCTTGACGTTGACCCAATTGGTTAGAGTAAGAGAAACTGTCTTCGAAAAGCTTCATAACTGGTACGACACCAGAAGCAGCACCTTCATAGCCTTTGATAGGTGCACCAGCTTCACGAAGGTTGCTGAGGGAAATTCCCACACCACCACCGATACGAGAAAGTTGAAGGGCAGAGTTGATAGAACGTCCGATAGAGTTCATGTCATCAGTTACTTGAATCAAGAAACAAGATACCAACTCTCCACGACGAGCACGACCAGCATTCAAGAAGGAAGGAGTGGCAGGTTGGTAGCGTTGGTGGATGATTTCATTGGCAATATCAGTCGCAATCGCTTCATCCCCGTCAGCAAAATAAAGTGCATTAAAGAAGACACGGTCTTCCATACTTTCAAGATAATATTCACCGTCATTAGTCTTCAAGGCATATTGATTGTAAAACTTGTAGGCAGCCATGAATGACTTGAATTGGAAGTTTTGATCCTTGATAAATCGATGCAATTCTTCCAAAAACTCTGGACGGTATTTCTTGAGAAATGCAGTTTCGATGTAGTTATGTTCAATAAGGTAGTTGATTTTATCAGTAATTGAATCAAAAACCATGGTATTTGGAACTACATTTTCTTTAAAGAAAGCATCCAAGGCTTCCTTATCTTTATGAAGCATGATTTGTCCATTGACAGGACGGTTGATTTCGTTATTGAGACGGAAGTAGGTCACGTCCTCAAGATGTTTTAATCCCATAAAATCTCCTTTATCTAATTACAAAAGAAAGGCCTCTAAGTTAGCCCTAGAAGCAATCTCTTCTGGATGATGTACTAAGATTATGCTAATTGTTTCAGTTTTCCTGGTTGAAAGCCTGAAAAGACTTCAGTTGGTGTTTGGATAACAGGAGCAGCGCTGAAACCGAGCTCTTTAACTTGATCGATGTACTCTGGTTGCTCGTCGAGATTGATCTCACGATAAGCGACATTGTTGCTGTCCAAGAAACGCTTGGTCATCTTACATTGGACACAGTTGTTTTTAGAATAAACGGTTACCATTTTCGTAACTCCTCTTTCAAAATTGATTACTTTCTTAGTATATCAGAAAAAAAAACTTTGTCAAACTTTTTAAACTAAATCTTGTGCTAAAAAGTTAAAGTTTCAAAAACAAAGCACAAGATATAGTGTTTTGTCGGAGTGTAAAATTGGGTTTTCATTGAACTATCAAAGTTTATCAAAACAAAAAAACTATATACTGTATATTGGTAAGATAAATAGAAGATTTTCAGCAAGTTATCTGAAAGGAAATAGAAGAAAGTCCATAAAACACTTGAAAAATAATCTAGAAGGTGATATAATACAGTCTTGTAAGGGTTATCACATATAATCCAAAAAAGAAATAACTAAAGGAGAGTCAAACTATGGCTTCTAAAGATTTCCACGTAGTGGCAGAAACAGGTATTCACGCACGTCCAGCAACATTGTTGGTTCAAACAGCTAGCAAATTTGCTTCAGATATCACTCTTGAATACAAAGGTAAATCAGTAAACCTTAAATCTATCATGGGTGTTATGAGTCTTGGTGTTGGCCAAGGTGCTGACGTTACAATCTCAGCCGAAGGTGCAGATGCTGACGACGCAATCGCTGCTATCACTGAAACTATGGAAAAAGAAGGATTGGCATAAGGAAAATGACAGAAATGCTTAAAGGAATCGCAGCATCTGATGGTGTTGCAGTTGCAAAAGCATATCTACTCGTTCAACCGGATTTGTCATTTGAGACTATTACAGTCGAAGATACAAACGCAGAAGAAGCTCGCCTTGATGCCGCTCTACAAGCATCACAAGACGAGCTTTCTGTTATTCGCGAGAAAGCAGTAGGTACGCTCGGTGAAGAAGCGGCTCAAGTTTTTGACGCTCACTTAATGGTTCTTGCTGACCCTGAAATGATCAGCCAAATCAAGGAAACAATCCGTGCGAAGAAAGTGAATGCAGAAGCAGGTCTAAAAGAAGTAACAGACATGTTTATCACTATCTTTGAAGGTATGGAAGACAACCCATACATGCAAGAACGCGCAGCGGATATCCGCGACGTGACAAAACGTGTATTGGCAAATCTCCTTGGTAAAAAATTGCCAAACCCAGCTTCTATCAATGAAGAAGTGATTGTGATTGCGCATGACTTGACTCCTTCAGATACAGCTCAATTGGATAAAAACTTTGTAAAAGCTTTTGTAACCAACATTGGTGGACGTACAAGCCACTCAGCTATCATGGCGCGCACACTTGAAATTGCAGCAGTATTAGGTACAAACAACATCACTGAAATCGTTAAAGAGGGTGACATTCTTGCTGTTAACGGTATCACTGGTGAGGTTATTATCAACCCAACTGATGAGCAAGCGGCTGAATTCAAGGCTGCTGGTGAAGCTTATGCGAAGCAAAAAGCTGAATGGGCTCTCTTGAAAGATGCTAAAACAGTAACTGCTGATGGCAAACACTTTGAATTGGCTGCCAACATTGGTACTCCAAAAGACGTTGAAGGTGTCAATGACAACGGTGCTGAAGCTGTTGGTCTTTACCGTACAGAGTTCTTGTACATGGATTCTCAAGACTTTCCAACAGAAGACGAGCAGTACGAAGCTTACAAGGCTGTACTTGAAGGAATGAACGGTAAACCTGTTGTCGTTCGTACAATGGATATCGGTGGAGATAAGGAACTTCCTTACTTCGATATGCCTCACGAAATGAACCCATTCCTTGGATTCCGTGCCCTTCGTATCTCTATCTCTGAGACTGGAGATGCTATGTTCCGTACACAAATACGTGCCCTTCTTCGTGCGTCTGTTCACGGTCAATTGCGTATCATGTTCCCAATGGTTGCGCTCTTGAAAGAATTCCGTGCAGCGAAAGCAGTCTTTGACGAAGAAAAAGCAAGTCTTCTTGCTGAAGGTGTTGCAGTTGCGGATAATATCCAAGTTGGTATCATGATCGAAATCCCAGCAGCAGCAATGCTTGCAGACCAATTTGCTAAAGAAGTTGACTTCTTCTCAATTGGTACAAACGACTTGATCCAATACACAATGGCAGCAGACCGTATGAACGAACAAGTTTCATACCTTTACCAACCATACAACCCATCAATCCTACGTTTGATTAACAACGTTATCAAAGCAGCTCACGCTGAAGGTAAATGGGCTGGTATGTGTGGTGAGATGGCTGGTGACCAACAAGCTGTTCCGCTTCTTGTCGGAATGGGCTTGGATGAGTTCTCTATGTCTGCAACATCAGTACTTCGTACACGTAGCTTGATGAAGAAACTCGATACAGCTAAGATGGAAGAGTACGCAAATCGTGCCCTTACAGAATGCTCAACAATGGAAGAAGTTCTTGAACTTCAAAAAGAATACGTTAATTTTGATTAATCGAAAAGTCCGGCTCTATGTCAACTGTAGTGGGTGACCTATAACTAAGCACGAGAGGAGACGAA
>NZ_JAUMZR010000060.1:0-6984 GCF_030528045.1 Streptococcus sp. | reverse complement strand
AAAACGTTTAAACACTAATTATCTTGAAAAGAAATTTGGAATTCGGATGACTATGAGGAAGTTGAGTGTGGTAGAACGACTTACGAAATTATAATCTTTAAACAAGATAACTACATAACGTTCCATATCCTCCTTGTTAGGAGAAAGAAGCTTCTTTTTGTTTGATTTCCCAGATATAGTTCTATTTAGTTTCTATATTTTTAGTATTCTAAAAGAGATAAAGGAATTAAAGTAAATAAAAGGTAAGTAAATAGATAGACGTAATCTAATTTGAATTGTCTTTATCTGGGGTATGAGTCCGTGTCTTTAACGGTTACTAAAAAGGTGCTAAATTATAAAAAAAGTCCCTTTATTGTGAAAACCAAAAGCACCAAAAGTCTATTAAATCAACACCTTGCTACTTAAAAAATGCAAGAATGGAACTCAAAATCCAGTGTCCGCAAGGACGTGCCGGTTCGACCCCGGCCGCCGGTATAGTATGAAAGACAAGGCTTTCGGGTCTTGTTTTTTGTTTTGGTAAAGATTTTGATTAAGTACAGATAACTGATGAATGATCTTTTTCTTCTTATTCTAGTCATTTTTAGTGTATTTTTGGTATAATATTACTTATTCACAATTTATTTTGATTATGAAAGAGTTTGGTGATTAATGTCTCGGTCTGTTGAATTACTAAAGAAACGTTACTTAAAGAATATAAAAGAGAACCCAGATTTATTTATTGGAATTGAGTTAGAATTTCCTATTGTAAATTTAGAAGGTAAGGCTACAGATGGTGAAGTTGTTAAGGATCTCTTTCGGTATTTACCATCAGTACTGGGCTTAACTATCGAAAAAGTGGATGATTTTGGGAATCCAATTCAGTTGCTTGATCCAGTCAACCAAGATACGATCTTGTTTGAGGTTGCTTATACGACAATTGAGTTTGCATTCGGAAAGGCCGAATCTATCCAAGAGGTAGAAGAACGCTTTGATTTCTATATGGCTACGATTCAGAATAAGTTGGGTGAAGCTAATCATGCTATTGTTGGCTGCGGCATTCATCCCAACTGGGATAAAAATGAGAATTGTCCAGTGGCTTATCCCCGCTATCAGATGTTGATGGATTATCTGAATTTGAGTAGAAATGTAACTAAATCAGATTTACATCATTTCCCTGAGTATGGTGCCTTTATCTGTGGAAGTCAGGTTCAACTAGACGTCTCAAGGTCCAACTACCTGCGTGTTATCAATGCTTTTACTCAAATTGAAGCTGCCAAAGCTTATTTGTTTGCCAATTCTGAGTTTTCAGGGGCAGATTGGGATACCAAAATTTCGAGAGATATTTTTTGGGAAGAATCCATGCATGGTATCTATCCAGAGAATGTAGGCGTCAATGCCAGACTCTTCAAAGACGAGGATGATTTTTTTGACTATCTAAATCATTCTGCGATTTTTACTGCGGAGCGTGATGGGCAGACCTATTATTTTTATCCGATTCAGGCTAGGGACTATTTGGCTACACCTGAAATCCAAGCATTTACCCTTAATGGGGATGAGGTGTTAATTCATCCTCAGGAGGAGGATTTCCAAACTCATCGTAGTTACCAGTACCAAGACTTAACGACTCGAGGGACTATTGAATTTCGTAGTGTGTGTACGCAACCTCTAGATAGAACTTTTGCTTCTGCTGCCTTTCACTTGGGCTTGTTGGTTCATTTAGACAAGCTTGAAGCTTACTTGCGAACTGCTCCATTTTTTACCACAGCTGGTCGTGATTATAAGCTTTTAAGACGACAATTTTCTAAAAAACAACTCACAGATGAAGAAGAAGCTGCGGTTCTCGAGTTTTCTAAAGACTTACTCATCCTAGCTGAGGAAGGACTGGAGAAAAGAGATAAGCAAGAAATGGTTTATTTAGAGCCTTTGAAGAAAGAATTGGGATTATAATTTCTCTTATAAAGGGAGAATTTTCTGAAAAATCGTGATATAATGGAAGAGACTATAGATAAAGGATAGAGATTCATGACATTAGTTTATCAATCAACGCGTGATGCCAATAATACAGTAACTGCCAGCCAAGCTATTTTGCAAGGATTGGCGACGGATGGTGGTTTGTTTACACCGCTTTCTTATCCAAAGGTTGATTTGGACTTTGACACATTAAAAGATGCTTCTTACCAAGAAGTGGCTAAATTAGTTTTATCAGCATTTTTAGATGACTTTACGGCTGAGGAGTTGGACTACTGTATCAACAATGCCTACGATAGCAAGTTTGATACTCCAGCTATTGCGCCCTTGGTGAAACTGGATGGGCAATACAACTTGGAATTGTTCCATGGTTCAACGATTGCCTTTAAAGATATGGCCTTGTCTATCTTGCCATACTTTATGACGACGGCTGCTAAAAAGCATGGTTTAGAGAACAAGATTGTCATTTTGACAGCGACATCTGGTGATACTGGAAAAGCTGCTATGGCGGGGTTTGCCGATGTGCCTGGTACTGAGATCATCGTCTTTTATCCAAAGGATGGTGTCAGCAAGGTACAAGAGTTGCAAATGACTACTCAGACTGGCGACAATACTCATGTTATCGCTATTGATGGAAATTTTGATGATGCGCAAACAAATGTGAAACATATGTTTAACGATGTAGCTCTTCGTGAAAAGTTGGCTGCCAATAAACTGCAATTTTCATCAGCTAACTCTATGAACATTGGTCGTTTGGTACCACAGATTGTTTATTATGTTTATGCCTACGCTCAGTTGGTCAAGTCTGGTGAGATTGTGGCTGGTGAAAAGGTCAACTTCACAGTACCAACAGGAAACTTTGGAAATATCTTGGCTGCCTTTTATGCCAAACAAATTGGTCTGCCAGTTGGCAAATTGATCTGTGCTTCAAATGACAATAATGTTTTAACTGACTTCTTTAAAACTCGTGTTTACGACAAGAAACGTGAGTTTAAAGTGACAACTAGTCCATCTATGGATATCTTGGTATCTTCAAACTTGGAGCGTTTGATTTTCCATCTTTTGGGGAATGATGCGGTTAAGACTGCTGAACTCATGAATGCCTTGAGTACACAAGGACAATATGAATTGACAGACTTTGATGCAGCGATCCTGGAATTCTTTGCAGCTGAATATGCGACTGAGGAAGAAACTGCGGCAGAAATTAAACGTGTTTATCAAACAGATGCCTACATCGAGGATCCCCACACGGCGGTTGCCTCAGCTGTTTATAGAAAATACCAAGTGGCTACTGGCGATGCGACTAAGACAGTGATTGCTTCAACAGCTAGTCCATACAAGTTCCCAGTGGTTGCAGTAGAAGCGGTAACAGGAAAAGCAGGCTTGACAGACTTTGAAGCCTTGGCTCAATTACATGACATTTCAGGAGTGGCAGTGCCACCAGCGGTTGATGGCCTTGAAACAGCTCCAGTTCGTCATAAAACAACAGTGGCAGCTGCTGACATGCAAGCAGCGGTGGAGACTTATCTAGAACTTTAAGACAGAGAAAGTAAACTCGGTTGGGAAACCAACTGAGTTTCTTTTCATCAGGAGGAGAGATTGTTTAAGAAAAATAAAGACATTCTTAATATTGCATTGCCAGCTATGGGTGAAAACTTTTTGCAGATGCTCATGGGGATGGTGGATAGTTACTTGGTTGCTCACTTAGGACTGATAGCTATTTCAGGTGTTTCAGTGGCTGGCAATATTATCACGATTTACCAAGCGATTTTTATTGCTCTAGGAGCTGCTATTTCCAGTGTTATTTCAAAAAGTTTGGGGCAGAAAGATCAGTCCAAGTTGGCTTATCACGTGACAGAGTCTTTCAAGATAACCCTATTGCTGAGTGCACTTTTAGGCGCTTTATCCATCTTTGCTGGGCAAGAGATGATAGGACTCTTGGGGACGGAGAGGGATGTAGCCGAGAGTGGTGGACTCTACCTATCTTTGGTGGGTGGATCGATTGTTCTCTTGGGCTTGATGACGAGTCTAGGTGCCTTGATTCGTGCAACTCATAATCCGCGTCTACCCCTCTATGTGAGTCTGTTATCCAATGCCTTGAATATTCTTTTTTCAAGTCTAGCTATTTTTGTCCTTGATATGGGCATAGCGGGTGTTGCTTGGGGGACTATTTTGTCTCGCTTAGTCGGTCTTGTGATTTTGTGGTCGCAATTAAAGCTGCCTTTTGAGAAACCGACTTTTGGTTTAGATAAGGAACTATTGACTTTGGCTTTGCCAGCGGCAGGAGAACGTCTCATGATGCGGGCTGGAGATGTAGTGATCATTGCCTTGGTTGTTTCTTTTGGGACGGAGGCAGTAGCGGGGAATGCAGTCGGAGAAGTCTTGACCCAGTTTAACTATATGCCTGCCTTTGGTGTCGCTACGGCGACGGTCATGCAGGTAGCTCGAGCAGTTGGAGAGGATAACTGGGAAAGAGTAGATGATTTGAGCAAGCAAACCTTTTGGCTTTCCCTGCTTCTCATGTTGCCCTTAACTCTCAGTATCTATGCCTTGGGGACACCATTGACTCATCTCTATACGACCGATCCTGTAGCGGTTGAAGCGAGCGTTTTGGTGGCACTGTTTTCTCTACTAGGGACTCCCATGGCGACAGGGACAGTTATTTATACGGCAGTTTGGCAGGGCTTGGGAAATGCTCGCCTCCCCTTTTATGCGACAAGTATTGGGATGTGGTGTATCCGTATAGGGACAGCTTATCTGATGGGGCTTGTTCTTGGTTGGGGCTTGCCTGGTATTTGGGCAGGGACTCTCTTGGATAATGGTTTTCGTTGGTTATTTCTACGTTACCGTTATCAGCGTTATATGATGTTGAAAGGATAGGAGATGCAAAAAACAGCTTTTATTTGGGATTTAGACGGGACTTTATTGGATTCTTACGAAGCGATTTTGTCAGGGATTGAGGAGACCTTTGCTCAATTTTCTATTCCTTATGATAAGGAAAAAGTGAGAGAGTTTATCCTCAGGTATTCTGTGCAGGATTTGCTGGAGCAGGTGGCAGAAGAGAAAAATCTGGATGCGGAAGTGCTCAATCAGGTACGTGCCCAGAGCCTGGCTGAGAAGAATGCTCAGGTAGTTTTGATGCCAGGTGCGCGTGAAGTGCTAGCTTGGGCAGACCAAGCAGGGATTCAGCAGTTTGTCTATACTCATAAGGGGGATAATGCTTTTACCATTCTCAGAGACTTGGGGTTGGAATCCTATTTCAAAGAGATTTTAACCAGTCAGAGTGGCTTTGCGCGCAAGCCTAATCCAGAAGCGGTTAACTATCTGCTAGACAAGTATCAGCTGGATCCTGAGAACACCTACTATATAGGAGACCGGACTTTGGATGTGGAATTTGCCCAGAATAGCGGCCTTCAAAGCATCAATTTTTTAGAGTCGTCTTATGAAGGGAATCACATGATTCAAGAGTTAGCAGATATTTCTCATATTTTTGAGGATTAGGGACGAGAAGATTGTATCAGTTTTGTGACAGAAACCTAACAAACTATTTCAAGTAATGGAGTTTGTTACAAGGAATAGACAGTTCTGTTAAATAGGCTCGAGAGGGCTTTTTTTCTGCTTTTTTTGTGTTATCATAGACAGGTACTCATTTGAAAGGAATATGAACGAATGAAGAAAAGAATTATTTTAGCCTCAACAGTAGCCCTGTCTCTTGCTCCCGCATTAGGAGCTAAAGCTCAAGAAATCTCTTGGACAGCACGTAGCGTTGAGCAAATCCAAAATGATGTGACGAAAAACGAGAACAAAAACAGCTACACAGTTCAGTATGGTGATACCCTGAGCACGATTGCAGAAGCTTTGGGAGTAGATGTGACGGTTCTTGCTAATTTGAACAAAATCACCAATATGGACTTGATTTTCCCAGATACTGTCCTCACTACAACTGTCAATGAGGAAGAAGAGGTAACGGAAGTTGAAATCCAAGCTCCTCAAGCAGATGCTAGTGAAGAAGTGACGACTGCGACAGCTGATTTGACGACAAATCAAGTGACAGTTGATGAACAAACAGTTCAAGTAGAAGACCTTTCTCAACCAATTGAGGAAGCTCCAACTGCAACAGAGACCGAAAAACCAGCAGAAGTAGCGCCAAGTTCAGAAGTTTCTGAGACAGCGACAGTTGCTGAAGAGACACCATCTACAGAAACACCTGCAGCTGAAGAAACAGATGAAACGACTCCAGCGGAAGCACCAGTAGCAGAAATAACTCGCCCAGTTGAAGAAGCTCCTCAAGCAGCTACTCCAGCTACCGAAGAAACGGCAGCAACAACTTCAGCAGAAGCACCAGTAGCAGCTGCTCCAGCAACTGAAACACCTGCTGATACAACAGGATCAAGTGCAACAGAAGAAGCAGCATCAACAGCAACTTCTGACACTGCAACTTCGACTTATCAAGCAGAGCAAAGCCAAACTCCTTCAAGAACTTATTCAGCTCCAGCGGCTCCTGACTATGCAGGACTTGCTATAGCTAAGTCTGAGAATGCTGGTCTTCAACCGCAAACAGCAGCCTTTAAGGAAGAAATCGCCAACTTGTTTGGCATCACATCCTTTAGTGGTTACCGTCCTGGAGACAGTGGCGACCATGGAAAAGGTTTAGCCATCGACTTTATGGTTCCAGTGAGTTCAGCACTCGGGGATCAAATTGCAGAATATGCAGTCCAAAATATGGCTAGCCGTGGTATCAACTACATCATCTGGAAACAACGTTTCTACGCTCCATATGATAGTAAATATGGACCAGCCTACACTTGGAATCCAATGCCAGACCGTGGTAGCGTAACCGAAAACCACTATGACCACGTTCACGTATCAATGAACTAATCATTAAAGGCTCTATGTCAACTGTAGTGGGTGACCTATAACTAAGCGCGAGAGGAGACGAACTTCGTCTTCTCTTTTGTGGTATTCAAAGCGAAATAGATACACTGTTTAAAGTTTTCAAAGTTCCGATAGCCAAAAGCATTGCGCTTGATGTCTTTG
>NZ_JAUMZR010000059.1:0-7769 GCF_030528045.1 Streptococcus sp. | reverse complement strand
AAGCTCCATAATTTCCATAGTGGTTTTTACCCACTACAGATATTATAGAGCCTTTTTTTTTATTATGTAAAGATTTACTGGATTTTTCTCTCAAATGGAGTTTTTGTCCAGCCTTGTTTATTTATTTCCGATACAAGCGATCGTATTGGTAGAATGGGTCAAAGGTTACGTTGATACCCAATTTTCGTAGGACATTCTTGTCTTCATCGGTCAAAATGATGGTTGAGTGGGCTTCGCTTCCTTTGAGATTGCCAAGTTCCTCCATGGCACGCGCAGCGTCAGGATTTTCCATAGCTGTGATTGCAAGTGCAATCAGGATTTCATTTGAGTGGAGGCGAGGATTGCGACTACCGAGATGATTGATTTTAAGACCTTGAATTGGTTTGACAACTTCAGGCTCGATGAGTTTCACTTCCTTAGCGATGTCAGCTGATTTCTTAATAGCGTTGATCAAGGCAGCAGCTGTAGGGCCAAAGAGCTCTGAGTTTTTACCAGTTACGATTTCCCCATTTGGCAATTCGAGAGCTAGGGCAGGGCCACCAGTTTCTTCTGCTTTTTGGCGTGCAGTAACAGCAACCTTACGGTCTGCAGGTGTGATACCGAGGTCGTTCATGAGAAGTTCAATCTTCTTGACAGCAGTTTCTCCGACTTTTTCGGCTTTAAAATCAAGAACAGTCTGGTAGTAGCGACGGATGATTTCTTGTTTAGAAGCTTCGACAGCAGCTTCATTATCAGTAATAGCAAAACCAACCATGTTGACACCCATGTCTGTTGGTGAAGCGTATGGAGATTCACCGAGAATGCGCTCTAACATGCGCTTGAGCACTGGAAAAATTTCGATATCACGGTTGTAGTTGACAGTGGTTTCTCCATAGGTTTGAAGATGGAAGGGGTCAATCATGTTGACATCATCAAGGTCTGCGGTTGCAGCCTCGTAAGCCAAATTGACTGGGTGATGAAGGGGAAGATTCCAAACTGGGAAGGTTTCAAATTTAGCGTAACCAGACTTGATACCATTGATTTGGTCGTGGTACATGTTTGACATACAAGTGGCCAATTTTCCAGAACCAGGTCCAGGAGCCGTTACGACAATCAAGTTGCGACTGGTTTTGATGTAGTCGTTTTTCCCCATACCTTCTGGAGAAATGATGTGGTCCATATCCGTCGGGTATCCTTTGATTGGGTAATGAAGATAGGAATCAATCCCGTTTTTATCTAACTGGTTGCGGAAGGCATCTGCAGCCGGTTGTCCAGCGTATTGTGTGATGACAACCGAACCAACAAAAATTCCCAGCTCATTGAATTTGTCAATCAAACGAAGAACTTCTTGATCATAAGAAATGCCTAGGTCACCACGCGCTTTAGAATGTTCGATGTTGCTTGCGTTAATGGCGATCACAACTTCAACCTGCTCTTTCAATTCTTGCAAGAGCTTGATTTTATTGTCAGGCTCATAACCAGGAAGGACACGAGCAGCGTGGAAATCTTCCAACATTTTGCCACCAAACTCCAAATAGAGCTTGCCGTCAAATTGGTTAATGCGCTCCAAAATGTGGTCGCGTTGTAGATTCAAATATTGTTCAGAACTAAAAGCTTGTTTTTTCATTTTTTTACCTCTGACCTCTATTATAATAAAAAATTGGGAGTTAGGAAACTATGGAGCTAAAAAAGGAATCAAAAAGATTAGGCAAACGCTTGCACTAAGTTTAAAAAAGCGCTATCATAGACTATAGATTATTAAAATAATGAGGTAAACAGATGCAAGAAAAATGGTGGCACAATGCCGTAGTCTATCAAGTATATCCCAAGAGCTTTATGGATAGCAATGGAGATGGAATTGGTGATTTGCCAGGAATTACTAGTAAGTTGGACTATCTAGCTAAGTTAGGGATTACAGCTATTTGGCTTTCTCCTGTTTATGACAGTCCGATGGATGATAATGGCTACGATATTGCTGATTATCAAGCGATTGCAGCTATTTTCGGGTCCATGGAGGACATGGAGCAACTCATCGCAGAAGCTAAGAAGCGTGATATTCGAATTATCATGGACTTGGTAGTCAATCATACCTCGGATGAACACGCCTGGTTTGTTGAGGCCTGTGAAAATCCTGATAGCCCTGAGCGAGACTACTATATCTGGCGGGATGAGCCCAATGATTTGGAGTCTATCTTTAGTGGGTCTGCTTGGGAATACGATGAAAAGTCGGGTCAATACTATCTCCACTTTTTCAGTAAGAAACAGCCGGATCTCAACTGGGAGAATGAAAAACTGCGCCAGAAAATTTACGAGATGATGAACTTTTGGATTGATAAAGGTATTGGTGGTTTCCGTATGGATGTCATTGATATGATTGGAAAAATTCCTGATGAGAAAGTGGTCAATAACGGTCCTATGCTCCATCCCTATCTCAAGGAAATGAATCAGGCGACCTTTGGCGACAAAGATCTCTTGACAGTAGGAGAGACATGGGGGGCAACGCCAGAGATTGCCAAGTTTTACTCGGATCCCAAGGGACAAGAATTGTCTATGGTCTTCCAGTTTGAACACATCTGTCTTCAGTATCAGGAAGGGCAACCTAAGTGGCACTACCAAAAAGAGTTAAATGTAGGGAGGTTAAAAGAGATTTTTAACAAATGGCAGACTGAGTTGGGAGTTGAGGACGGCTGGAATTCCCTCTTTTGGAATAACCATGACCTCCCTCGCATCGTCTCTATCTGGGGAAATGACCAAGAATACCGTGAGAAATCTGCCAAAGCCTTTGCAATCTTGCTTCATCTCATGAGAGGGACTCCCTATATCTACCAAGGTGAGGAGATTGGGATGACCAATTATCCGTTTGAAACACTGGATCAAGTAGAGGATATAGAATCACTCAACTATGCGCGTGAAGCTCTTGGAAAAGGCGTTCGGATGGAAGAAATTATGGACAGTATCCGTGTCATCGGTCGTGACAATGCCCGTACTCCGATGCAATGGGATGAGAGTAAAAATGCTGGTTTCTCAACAGGTCAACCTTGGTTGGCAGTTAATCCAAACTACGAAAAAATCAACGTTCAAGAAGCTCTGGCAAATCCAGATTCTATTTTCTATACTTATCAAAAACTCGTTGAAATCCGTAAGGAGAATAGTTGGCTGATTCGAGCTGACTTTGAATTGCTTGATACAGCTGATAAGGTCTTTGCCTATATTCGTAAAGATAGAGACCGACGTTTCTTAGTTGTGGCTAACTTGTCCAATGAAAAACAAAACTTTTCAGTAGAAGGAAAAATTAAGTCAATCTTGATTGAAAACACTACTGCTAAAGAAGCAGTTGAAAAACAAACCTTGGCTCCATGGGATGCTTTCTGTGTGGAACTAACGGATTAAAATAAGTGAACCTCAAGCCTTTGATGCTTGGGGTTCTTTTGTTGAAAAATATATAGAAAAGTCTTTAAAAAATATTTGTTAGAATTTTCTAAAAAATCTGGCGAAAGTCCTTGCTTTTATGAAAAAATAGGGTATAATGGTGAAAACACTATCTTTAAGGAGATTACTTATGAAATCGAAAAAGTGGCTCTTAGGAGCAGGTGCTGTTTTGAGTGCAGCCCTACTGTTAACTGCTTGTGGGCAAAGTGAAAAGAAAGCGGATGCTCCCAAAACATTCTCTTATGTCTACGCTATGGATCCATCTTCTTTGGACTATAGTGTGACGAGCAAGAGCTCAACCTCTGACGTTATAGCAAACGTTGTTGATGGTCTTTTGGAAAATGACAAGTATGGGAACTTAATTCCATCACTTGCAGAAGACTGGTCTGTTTCAAAGGATGGTTTGACTTACACCTACAAACTTCGTAAGGGTGTAAAATGGTATACTTCTGATGGAGAAGAATACGCTGAAGTTAAAGCCAAAGACTTTGTTACTGGGCTTAAACATGCTGCTGACGGGAAATCAGATGGTCTTTCTTTGATTCAGGATTCTATCAAAGGCTTGGCAGAGTATGTTAGTGGTGAGAGCAATGATTTCTCTACCGTAGGAGTTAAGGCGGTTGATGATTATACAGTAGAATACACGCTCAACAAACCAGAAAGTTTCTGGAACTCTAAGGTCACAACTGCAACCATGCTTCCAGTTAATGAAGAATTTTTGAATTCTAAAGGGAGCGACTACGGTGCACCAACCCCATCAGGTATCCTATACAATGGTCCTTATTTCTTGAAATCATTGACTTCAAAATCAGTCATTGAATATGAAAAGAATCCAAACTACTGGGATAAGGATAATGTCAAGATTGACAATATTAAACTAACTTTCTACGATGGATCAGACCAAGAATCTTTGATTCGTAGCTTTACACAAGGAGCTTATACAACAGCTCGTCTCTTCCCGACAAGTTCAAATTTTGAGTCAACTAAACAAGAGTACGGCGATAAGATTGTTTACAGTCCACAAGAAGCGACTAGCTACTACCTCACTGTTAACGTAAACCGCCAATCTTACAATAAAACAGCCAAAACAGACGAAGCTCAAAAAACATCAACGAAAGAAGCTCTTCTCAACAAGAACTTCCGTCAGGCGCTGAACTTTGCTCTTGATCGTCATTCTTACACTGCTCAGTTGAATGGTGAAGAAGGTGCGAATAAGATTATCCGTAACAGCCTAGTGCCACATGACTACGTTCAAGTGGGTGAAAAAACCTTTGGAGAGTTGGCACAGGCAGAGCTCGTTTCATATGGAGACCAGTGGAAAGATGTAGCCCTTACAGATGGCAAGGATACGATTTACAGTCCTGAAAAAGCTAAGACAGCCTTTGCTAAAGCTAAGGAAGAATTGCAGGGCAAGGGGGTTACCTTCCCAATCCATTTGGATATCCCAGTTGAACAAACAGATGTAATCGCGGTTCGACAAACCAACTCACTCAAGCAGTCAATCGAATCATCACTTGGTACTGAAAATGTCATTGTCGATGTGCTTCAAATGACCGATAATGAAAAAATGAGCATTACGTCTCAAGCCAAGGTTCCATCCCAAAAAGACTATGACTTGAACGGAACTGGTTGGGGACCAGACTATCAAGACCCAGCTACCTACCTCAACATTCTTGATGCTAAGAAGGGTTCTGCCCTTAAACACTTGGGGATCAATCGAGGAAATGATCCGGAAGTGATGGCTCAAGTTGGACTGGACGAATACAAGAAACTCTTGGATGATGCCGCAGCTGAAACAAGCGACCTCAATAAGCGTTACGAAAAATACGCTAAAGCGCAAGCTTGGGTATCTGATAGTTCGCTTTTGATCCCAGTTGCTTCTTCAGGTAGTTCTCCAACTGTTAGCCGTACTGTACCGTTCACAAAAGCATACTCTCAAGTCGGAATCAAGGGAGACCCATTTGTGTTCAAAGGTTTGGAATTGCAAAATGATGTTGTGACTACAAAAGAATACGAAGAAGCCTTCAAGAAATGGCAACAAGAAAAAATCGAGACAAATGCCAAATACCAAAAAGAACTTGAAAAACACGTCAAATAATCTATAAACACAGAATATACCAAAAAGGCGACTTCCGAAATAGAAATCGTCTTTTAATTTGATGTCAATAATATTTTCTAAGTTTATCTTGATTTTCGTTGAAAAACTCTTCTAACCAATCTATGCCATAAGCATAACTAAAACCTTCTAAGAGAACAGAGAAGTCAATTTCTCTCAGTGCTTGATTGACAGATTGCGTGGTCTTATCAGGAATTAGCCGAATAATTTCTAAACGTGTCTTTCGCTCTGTCAGAGTCAAGAGACACTCACTCTTCTCTTTGGTCAGAATTACTGTATCCATCTCCCAATGTCCATATTCTGAACGGTCATTAATACTTTCAGGACCTTCCTCTATAGATAGACCTAGTATGTGTTTAGGTTGTGTTATATGCTGTTTTTTAAGCTTTCGATACTGATGATAGAGCAGGTAGTGGTATGCTACAGAAAGAACACCCGTGGCTATCCAATTATAGAGTGTACGCAAATAAACCACCGACTTGATTTCTTGATGAATGACTTCAAGAGAGTTTGTTTTTCACAACTTTAGAGATTTGTTCGCCCAATTGAGTGGTCAACTTTGTGCAAATTTTGGAGTTTGTCCTTAAGGTCTTGTATCTTTCTTGGGCAATTTTCGCTGGATACTTTGTCTTATACTTAAGTTGAACGTCTCTTCTTTGTATCTCATTGTGAATCGTTTGAGGTGTTCTATCTAGACAATAAGCCATTTCTCGGTTACTGAGTTTTTCTTTATTATGCCAACGTACAATAAGTTGACGTTCTGAATCTGTTAAATGCTGGCCTTTTGAGGTATAATTATCTTGCATCATTAAACCTTTCGACTTTGTTTTTTTCACAACTACAAGTCTAACATTTCATGATGTTTTTTATCCCCTTAGGGTGGCTAACTTGCACTTGCAATTTGCGTTTTAAAAAATTTTAAAGTTTTTAGAGGTGCCCATATGTTTAATACTTGACTTAAGAATTTTTTTGAAGTAAAATAGGTTGGTAATTCGATTTTGAAAACGGATACATAAGTTTATAATTTAGCTGCTAAATAAAAATTAAGGGGGATAAAAAAATTAATTTGACAATAAATTAAAATGAATTTTCATGCCAGTAAAGCCCAGGCCATTGTCACAGCAGAGGGACGGATTCTGTTTTTAGACATTCAGATAGATTACAGCCGTGATATGACTCTCTTCAGACAGAGTCGCAGAGATTTGTCTGAAGCAAGTGAAATCTTAGCAGACAATTGGCTATCAAGGATTAATGAAGTTGTATCCACGAGCTAAAACACCCATAAAATCAAGTACACTCCATCCCTTATCTCAGGAGGACAAATGCTATAACAAGGTTTTGTTTTCACGCCGTATTAAGGTGCGGAGCGTGTTTGCAAAAGTAAAAGTGTTTAAAATGATTTCGACAACGTATCGAAATCGCAAGAAATGATTGGAGCTACGTATGAATCTTATTGCTGGCATTATTAATTTTGAAGGGCTAGATTGGATTCGCAGGAAGTCTAGTAAAAAGTATTAGTATTGATTTTAAAACTTAAATTGATTAACGATTAAGATATTGAATTCAATAAAAAGATAAAGTTTTTAATATGATATATAATTAAAGTAATAAAAGGAGATTTTATAATGTGTAAAGATAAATTTGAAAGTCCAGTCATAAGTGGTTATGGAGAAGTTGTTTATTTTAAAGATGCTTATTTACAACCAGATAAAGATAAAGAATATAAAGCTATTTTTAGTATTGAAGACAATTTAGATCCTAATACAGTGAATGAACATTTGTTACATGTTTCATTATTAATGAATATTTTAAGTGTTAGTGGTGTTGATAAAGACAAAATTAAAGTAGCAATTGTTGTAAGTGGTAAAGGAACAGACATTTCTTTAAATAATAAATTATATAATAAATTATATGGAATTGATAATCCTAATTTAGATGTTGAAAAAAAACTTTACGAAAACGGTGTTAAAATTTATGTTTGTGGTCAATCAATAGCTCAGTTAGGTTTAGACGAAGATAATCTTAATGAATTTTCATTATTTAGTTTATCAGCTTTAACAGATTTATTGATACTTGAACAAAAAGGATATATTCAATTACCTTAAAAATAATTTGATAGTGAATAAGAAAATTTTTAAATCCCAATTTGTCAAATTAAGCTAAACATATGACAAATTGGGATTATCTATAAGGGCACCTCTAAAAACTCACTAAATGCTCCAAAAATGAGATAATAGACTAAAAA
>NZ_JAUMZR010000058.1:0-8183 GCF_030528045.1 Streptococcus sp. | reverse complement strand
TAATTTCCATAGTGGTTTTTACCCACTACAGATATTATAGAGCCCCTTTTTCTATTTTTCCTTTGGTTTCAGTATGCAAAAGGAGATTTTTAATCATCTTTTTGGTATAATAATACCCATGGAAAAGCAAGAAAATGAATAGTAGGTGGAGATGGAAAAGTATTTATCGGTAACAACTTTGACCAAGTATCTGAAAATGAAATTCGATAAAGACCCTTACTTGGAACGGGTCTATTTAACTGGTCAAGTTTCCAACTTTCGTAAACGACCTACTCACCAATATTTCTCCTTAAAAGATGATCATGCAGTCATTCAAGCGACCATCTGGTCTGGGATTTATCAAAAATTAGGTTTCGACTTGGAAGAGGGAATGAAAATCAATGTGATTGGGCGTGTGCAAATCTATGAACCGAGCGGTAGCTACTCTATCATCATTGAAAAAGTTGAGCCTGATGGGGTTGGGGCGCTTGTGATTCAGTTTGAACAACTCAAGAAGAAACTGACAGAAGAAGGTCTGTTTCAAGAGAGATTCAAGCAATCTCTTCCCCAATTTGCTAAGCGAATCGGTGTGGTAACCAGTCGCAGTGGAGCTGTTATTCGAGATATTATCACGACCGTCAGCAGACGTTTTCCAGGTGTTGATATCCTTCTCTATCCGACCAAGGTACAAGGTGATGGAGCTGCGGAGGAAATTGCTCGAAATATTGCGCGTGCCAATCAACGTGAGGACCTAGATGTTCTCATCATTGGTCGTGGTGGGGGTTCCATCGAGGATCTCTGGGCTTTTAACGAAGAAATCGTGGTACGGGCTATTTTTGAATCCCGTTTGCCCGTCATCTCTAGTGTTGGGCATGAGACAGATGTGACCTTGGCGGATTTTGTGGCAGATAGACGGGCTGCAACGCCAACAGCTGCAGCTGAACTGGCAACGCCTGTGACCAAGTTGGATCTATTGACGCATTTGCAAAATCAAGAAAAACGGATGGCAACAGCAGTTCAGAATGTCTTGTCAAAGAAAAAAGAGGCTTTGAAAAAATGCAGTCAGTCTGTTATCTTTAGACAGCCAGAGCGCTTGTATGATGGTTATTTGCAACGGTTAGATCAACTGCAACTGCGATTAAAACAAAGTTTGCGAACACGGATTTCTGATAACAAACAGCTAGTCCAAGCAAGGACGCATCGACTAGTCCAGTTATCACCTGTTACCAAAATCCAGCGTTATCAGGACCGTCTAGGTCAGTTGGACAAGTTCCTGCGTAGCCAAATGGCTCTTGTTTATGATGCTAAAGTTGCTGAAGTGAAGCGACTTTCAGAAGCTCTACTGATGTTGGATACCAGTCGAATCGTGGCGCGTGGTTATGCTATTGTCAAAAAAGAAGAGTCAGTAGTAGACTCGGTTGAGAGTTTGAAGAAAAAAGATCAAGTAACGCTTTTGATGCGAGATGGTCAAGTAGAATTAGAGGTTAAAGATGTCAAAACAAAAGAAATTTGAGGAAAATCTAGCAGAACTGGAAACCATTGTCCAAAGTTTGGAAAATGGTGAAATCGCTCTGGAAGATGCAATTGCTGCTTTTCAAAAGGGAATGGTCTTGTCAAAAGAGCTCCAAGCGACGCTGGACAAGGCTGAAAAGACCTTGGTTAAGGTCATGCAAGAAGACGGAACAGAAAGTGATTTTGAATGAAGAAGCAAGAAAAATTAGCTCTTGTCGAGTCTGCTTTGGAAGACTTTTATGGAGACCAACAGATTGCCTCTAGTTTGCGAGAGTCCGTTCTCTATTCCATTCATGCTGGTGGCAAGCGTATTCGACCTTTTCTCTTGTTAGAGGTTTTGGAAGCCTTGCATGTTGCTATTAGACCAGCTCATGCCCAGGTAGCCGCGGCTTTGGAAATGATTCATACAGGGAGCTTGATTCACGATGATCTTCCAGCTATGGATGACGACGATTACCGTCGAGGGCGTTTGACTAATCATAAGAAATTTGGCGAAGCTATGGCAATATTGGCAGGAGATGCCTTGTTCCTAGATCCCTATGCCTTGATAGCGCAGGCAGATTTGCCAAGTCAGATCAAGGTGGACTTGATTGCCAACTTATCCCTTGCATCAGGTAGTCTAGGCATGGTAGCAGGGCAGGTTCTGGACATGGAAGGCGAACACCAGCATTTGTCTTTGGAAGAACTTCAGACCATTCATGCCAATAAGACTGGAAAATTGCTAGCCTATCCCTTTCAAGCAGCTGCTATCATAGCTGAATTAGCACCAGAAATCCAAGCAAAACTGGAAACTGTGGGTGAATTGATTGGGCTGGCCTTTCAAGTTCGAGATGATGTACTGGATGTGACGGCTAGTTTTGAGGAAATCGGTAAGACACCGCAAAAGGACTTGCAGGCAGAAAAGTCAACCTATCCTGCCTTGTTGGGCTTGGAAGAGGCCATCGCCTTTTGTAACCAAACTCTGGATCAAGCCGAGGCTAAATTAGAAGAAATTGCCCAGCAGGTTCCCTTTGAAACAGAATCGATTGTGAAAGTAGTAGAAAGTTTGAGAATCAATGGCTAAGGAAAGAGTGGATGTACTAGCTTATAAACAGGGCTTGTTTGAAACGCGAGAACAGGCCAAGCGCGGTGTCATGGCAGGTCTAGTCGTAGCAGTCCTTAATGGAGAACGCTTTGACAAACCAGGAGAGAAAATCCCAGATGATACTGAACTAAAACTCAAGGGTGAAAAACTCAAGTATGTCAGTCGAGGTGGTCTAAAACTAGAGAAGGCCTTGCAGGTCTTTGATTTATCAGTGGATGGAGCGACCACGATTGATATTGGGGCTTCCACTGGAGGATTTACTGACGTCATGTTGCAAAATGGTGCTGAGTTAGTCTTTGCAGTCGATGTTGGCACCAATCAGTTGGCTTGGAAATTGCGCCAAGACCCACGGGTTGTCAGCATGGAGCAGTTCAATTTCCGCTATGCTGAAAAGACTGATTTCGAGCAGGAACCGAGCTTTGCCAGTATTGATGTGAGTTTCATTTCGCTCAGTCTGATTTTGCCTGCCTTGCACCGTGTCTTGGCAGATCAAGGGCAGGTGGTGGCTCTGGTTAAGCCCCAGTTTGAAGCAGGTCGTGAGCAGATTGGAAAGAATGGAATCATTCGCGATGCCAAGATTCATCAAACTGTCCTTGAATCTGTCACTGCTATGGCAGTTGAACAAGGTTTTTCAGTGTTTGGATTAGACTATTCACCAATCCAAGGAGGACATGGAAACATCGAATTTCTGGCATATTTGAAAAAAGAAGAGGGAGCAAGTAATCAAGTTGCCCCTGAAATAGAAAAAGTTGTAGAGAGAGCGCATAGAGAATTTAAAGATGAATAAAAAAGAGAGACTTGAAAAAATTAGAAGATTTGTTACGGATTATCAAATCGGGACTCAGGAAGAAATCGTTGAGCATTTGAAGGAAGCAGGTATTTCTGCTACGCAAGCCACTGTCTCAAGGGACATCAAGGAACTTGGGATTGTTAAAATTCCTTTGAAGAACAACGCCTATATCTATGAGTTGCCAAAATCAGTCGTCAAAAGTTTGCAGTTGGCTGAGGACAATATTGTGAGTTCTGAGTTAATGGGAAATATGATCAACCTTGCTGTCATTCCTGGAAATACTATTTTTGTGAAGAGTCAGTTGGTTGAAGCATTTTCTGAACAGATTTTTAGCTGTCTAGCTGATGATGATTCTATCTTAATTGTAGCTAGAACAGCAGAGTCAGCTGAAGAAATTGTTGAACAAGTCAAAAAATGGTAGGTCAGTATGTTACTTGAAATTTCGATAAAAAACTTTGCCATTATTGAGGCGATTTCCCTCAATTTTGAAAAGGGTATGACTGTTTTGACCGGGGAAACGGGTGCTGGAAAGTCTATCATTATCGACGCCATGAATCTCATGTTGGGGGCTCGTGCAACGACAGACGTTATTCGCCACGGTGCTCCTAAGGCAGAGATAGAGGGGCTTTTCTCAGTTGAAAATAGTCGCTTTTTACAGGAACTTTTTGATGAGCAAGGTTTAGAAATGGGTGATGAAATTATCATCCGGCGGGAAATTTTGCAAAATGGTCGTAGTGTTAGTCGCGTGAATGGTCAGATGGTCAATCTTTCTGTCTTGCGTGCTATTGGGCAGCACCTTGTGGATATCCATGGTCAGCATGACCAAGAAGAGTTAATGCGTCCTCAACTGCACATCCAGATGTTGGATGAGTTTGGTGATGCTGCTTTCTTGGACTTGAAGGAGACCTATCAGACGAGCTTTGATGCCTATCGCAAAATGCGCAAGCAGGTTTTGGAAGTCAAGAAAAACCAGCAGGAACACAAGGCTCGTATTGAGATGTTGGAATTTCAAATGGCAGAGATTGAGGCAGCAAACTTGCAGGCTGGTGAAGACTTGGCTCTCAACCAAGAACGAGATAAACTCCTCAATCATAAGAATATTGCGGATACGCTAACCAATGCCTATAGCATGTTGGACAATGAGGAATTCTCCAGTCTTGCTAATGTCCGTTCAGCAATGAATGACATGGAAAGTGTTGAAGAATACGACCCTGAATATCGTGAAATTTCAAGTTCTCTATCAGAAACATACTATGTTTTAGAAGATATTACCAAGCGTTTGGAAGATATTATTGATGACTTGGATTTTGATGGTAATCGTCTCATGCAGGTTGAAAATCGCCTAGATCTTCTGAATACGATTACCCGCAAGTACGGTGGAACTGTGGACGATGTTTTGCTTTATTTTGCCAAGATTACGGATGAGTACAATCTCTTGACTGGAAATAACCTTTCTTCTGAAGACATGGAAGCAGAGCTCAAGAAATTGGAAGTTAATCTTGTCGATTTGGCAGGGCAACTTGCATCAGCTCGTCATAATTTGGCCCAGCAGCTTGAGGCTGAGATTAAACAAGAACTTCAGGATCTCTATATGGAGAAGGCACAGTTCCAGGTTCGCTTTAGTAAGAGTAAGTTCAGCCTTGAAGGAAATGAAGCAGTCGAATTTTACATTTCCACCAACCCTGGTGAAGACTTTAAGCCTTTGGTTAAGGTTGCTTCTGGTGGGGAATTATCCCGCCTCATGTTGGCTGTCAAGTCAGCCTTTTCTCGTAAGGAAGGAAAGACCAGTATTGTCTTTGATGAGGTGGATACGGGAGTCTCAGGTCGTGTAGCCCAAGCTATTGCTCAGAAGATTCATAAGATTGGCCAGCATGGCCAAGTCTTAGCAATCTCTCACCTACCACAAGTGATTGCCATCGCGGATTATCAATTCTTTATTGAGAAGATTAGCGATGAGCACTCAACGGTGTCGACAGTTCGTCTCTTGACTTTAGAAGAGCGAGTAGAGGAAGTTGCTAAGATGTTGGCTGGGGAAAATGTAACCGAAGCTGCCCTTACCCAAGCGAGAGAATTATTGCAAACGAGGGAGAAATAAATGACAGACTATTATGTAATTGGAGATGTCCATGGAAAAGCAGGTATGCTGGAAGATCTTCTCAAAACCTGGGATGGTCAAACTCAGTTGCTCTTTCTAGGGGATTTGATTGACCGAGGTGAAGACAGTCGCCGTGTTCTAGAGATGGTCAAAGACTTGGTCGACAATCATGGAGCTATTTGTCTATCAGGAAACCATGAGTATATGTTTCTGACTTGGCTCGATGATCCAGAAGAAAGCTATGACCATTATCGTCGCAATGGTGGAGATACAACTATTAACTCAATCCTAGGTCGTCCCTTGGATGCACCAGTTGATGGCGTAGAAGATGCTAAGCGTGTTGCGACTGAAGCAGCGGACTTGGTCGAATTTATTCGTCAAATGCCATTTGTAGTAGAGACAGACAAGTATATCTTTGTTCATGCGGGTATTGACTTGACCTTGGATGATTGGCATGAAACTACAGATTATAAAAAAGTCTGGCTCAGAAAACCATTCCACGAAGCTGAAAATCATACCGGGAAAACCATTGTCTTTGGGCATACACCAGTTTATGGTTTGCTGAAGCAAGACCGAGGTACTGCTGAGCTTTGGATGACAGAAGATGGCAAGATTGGCATGGATGGAGGAGCTGTCTATGGTGGTGTCCTTCATGGGATTGTCTTTACTGAGCAAGGAATGACAGAACACCACTTTATCGAAAATGATGGCTTTATTGCCGAAGATTAGTACTCCTAGCAGGGTATGGTCTTGTCAAAATGTTAAAAACAATTTATAATTAATAGATACCCTGAAAGGAAGAGCATCATGAACTTAGAAGATTTGAAAAAACGACAGGAGAAGATTCGAAACTTCTCTATTATCGCCCATATTGACCATGGGAAATCAACCCTAGCAGACCGCATTTTGGAACAGACGGAGACCGTTTCTAGTCGTGAAATGCAAGCCCAGCTTCTGGATAGTATGGATCTTGAGCGTGAACGTGGGATTACCATTAAACTCAATGCTATTGAGCTCAATTACACTGCAAAAGATGGGGAAACTTATATTTTCCACTTGATTGACACACCTGGGCACGTGGACTTTACCTATGAAGTGTCGCGTTCACTAGCAGCCTGTGAAGGAGCAATTTTGGTGGTTGATGCGGCCCAAGGGATTGAAGCACAAACACTTGCCAACGTTTATCTAGCATTGGATAATGATTTGGAAATCTTGCCCGTCATTAACAAGATTGACCTACCAGCAGCCGATCCAGAGCGTGTGCGTACAGAGATTGAAGATGTCATCGGACTGGATGCCAGCGAAGCGGTCTTAGCTTCAGCCAAAGCTGGTATTGGTATTGAAGAGATTCTTGAGCAGATCGTTGAAAAAGTGCCAGCTCCTACTGGTGATGTAACAGCGCCACTCAAAGCCTTGATTTTCGACTCAGTTTATGATGCCTATCGTGGGGTTATACTTCAAGTACGTGTTATGGATGGAGTGGTCAAACCTGGCGATAAGATTCAACTCATGAGCAATGGCAAGACCTTTGATGTGACTGAGGTCGGAATTTTTATACCGAAAGCAGTTGGTCGTGATTTCCTAGCGACAGGTGATGTTGGTTATATTGCGGCTTCCATCAAGACGGTTCAAGACACTCGTGTGGGTGATACAGTGACCCTAGCAAGCAATCCAGCAGGAGAACCGCTAGATGGTTACAAGCAGATGAATCCTATGGTCTTTGCAGGTCTTTATCCAATTGAATCAAATAAGTACAATGACCTTCGTGAAGCCCTTGAAAAATTGCAGCTCAACGATGCCAGCCTGCAGTTTGAACCAGAAACATCTCAGGCGCTGGGATTTGGTTTCCGTTGTGGATTCCTTGGACTTCTCCATATGGATGTTATCCAAGAGCGTTTAGAGCGTGAGTTCAATATTGACCTCATCATGACAGCTCCGTCTGTTATCTATAAGGTTAACCAAACTGACGGTGAGTCTATGGATGTGTCTAACCCCTCTGAATTTCCAGATCCGACTAAGATCGCGACCATTGAAGAACCGTATGTGAAGGCGCAAATCATGGTACCGCAGGAGTTTGTCGGAGCAGTTATGGAACTAGCTCAGCGCAAGCGTGGGGACTTTGTGACCATGGACTATATTGATGATAATCGTGTCAATGTTATCTATCAA
Source organism: Streptococcus sp. (assembly GCF_030528045.1). Classification (GTDB taxonomy): domain Bacteria; phylum Bacillota; class Bacilli; order Lactobacillales; family Streptococcaceae; genus Streptococcus. The sequence goes on along the minus strand of NZ_JAUMZR010000058.1, from coordinate 554 downwards.
ATTCCACTTGCTGAAATCGTCTTTGACTTCTTTGATAAGCTTAAGTCTTCGACGCGTGGTTATGCAAGCTTTGACTACGAATTGTCAGAGTACCGTCCATCTAAACTGGTCAAAATGGATATCCTTCTCAATGGTGATAAGGTAGATGCCCTCAGCTTTATCGTTCACAAGGACTTTGCCTACGAACGTGGGAAGCTCATCGTTGATAAGCTCAAGAAAATCATCCCTCGTCAACAATTTGAGGTGCCGATTCAAGCAGCTATTGGGCACAAAATCGTGGCTCGTACTGATATCAAGGCCCTTCGTAAGAACGTACTTGCCAAGTGTTACGGTGGTGACGTTTCTCGTAAACGCAAACTCCTTGAAAAACAAAAAGCTGGTAAGAAACGCATGAAGGCTATCGGATCAGTAGAAGTCCCACAAGAAGCCTTTCTTAGCGTCTTAAGCATGGATGAAGAATAGAAATAGAAAATAAAACTCTTGAAGATTTTTGGCTCTATGTCAACTGTAGTGGGTGACCTATAACTAAGCACGAGAGGAGACGAACTTCGTCT
>NZ_JAUMZR010000001.1:0-119913 GCF_030528045.1 Streptococcus sp. | reverse complement strand
TCGTCTCCTCTCGTGCTTAGTTATAGGTCACCCACTACAGTTGACATAGAGCCGCAAGGGAAGATTAGGGTCTATCACCATAGAGGTTTAAAGATTTTCAAAGGCCGTCATTCCACCTTGGACATTGATAACGTCATAACCCTGTTCAGCTAGAAATTGACAAGCACGCGCTGACCTCATCCCAGATTTACAAATGACATAATGCAAGAGCTCCTTATCCAACTGATCATAAGTATCAGCCAATTGACTAAGTGGTAGGTTGTGTGCGCCTTCTAAATGAAGCGTCTCGAACTCTTCTGCTTCTCTCACGTCCACTAGAGAAAGTTGCTCATTTTGATAAAGCTGGTAAAAATCGTTAAAAGTAATTTCTTTCATTTTGTTTCTCCAAGAATCTTTTGAATTCTTTTTTTCAAATCGGGCACCACTTCTGACTCAAACCAAGGATTCTTAGCCATCCAGATTTGATTACGAGGTGACGGATGCACCAAAGGGAAATAATCAGGCAAATAATCCTTAAACCGATGCACACGGTCGGTCACCTTGCCACTAACTTTCTCCTGTAAATAATAGGCTTGGGCATATTGCCCAATCAAGAGAGTTAATTGGATATTGGGCAACTCTTGCAAGAGTTGCGGATGCCATTTTTCTGCGAAACCTGTACGAGGTGGAAGATCACCTGACTTGCCATGCCCCGGAAAGTAGAAATCCATGGGCAATACTGCGAAATAACCTGAATTGTAAAAGGTGTCCTCATCCACACCTAACCAGTCCCGCAAGCGATCGCCACTCTTATCCTTCCAATAAATCCCAGCTTCTTGCGTTTTAAGCCCAGGAGCCTGACCGACAATATTGATGCGAGCTGTCTTTGGCGCTGCAAAGAGAGGTTCGATTCCACATTCTGTATAGCTGGTATTCTGTGGATCCGCCATAATGGCTTGCTTGATTCTTTCAATTTGAGACATCTGTTTTCCCTCCAAAAAGAAGTCCAAGCATACAATCTCAGACTTCTATCGTTTTATTTGATCAATTCATAAATAGCTTCTGCATAGATTGCCGCTGCTCGGAAGAGATCGTCCAAGGCGATAAATTCGTTGGCTTGGTGCATGGTATCGATTGAGTCTGGGAACATGGCACCGTAGGCAACTCCACGTTCCAGCAAGCGGCCAAAGGTTCCACCTCCGATGACTTGCTCGTGACCTTTAAGACCCGTTTGTTTTTCATAAACATTCAACAAGGTTTGTACAAGTGGATCTTCCATTGGCACGTAGTGAGGTGTGTGACCGTGTTCAGAAAGGCTAACAGAATCAACTGGCAAGTTTTCAAGGATTGACTTGATTTGCTCTGGGCTTGTTCCTTTTGGATAACGGAAGTTAAGGGCAATGGTATTGCCAGCACTTGTTTCATCGAAGCGGAAGACACCGGCATTCATAGAAAGGGCACCCATCTTTTCATCTACATGAGCAACCTTGAGATTTTCACCCTCATGGTCGTTCAAAAGAATCTTACCAGCGATGTCGAGGTAGTCTTTTGCAGGTCCTGCAAAGTCAAACTGACTGAGGAAGAGGGCCAGGTAGGTCGCACCATTGACACCTGATGCAGGCATAGCACCATGAGCTGATTTACCAATCACAGTCACCTTGTACTGGCCGTTTTCTTCTTGGAGTTCTCCTCTGAGTTTGTGTTCTGCAACAAAGGCATCTAGTTTAGCTTGTAAGTCAGCCAGGTCGCCTGAAACAACTGCTGTTGCTGATTCAGGTACCATGTTTTCACGCAAACCACCTGTGAAGCTGTGAAGACGGGCTGCACCTGTATTTTCACCTGCAAAGTGGAGGTATTCCGTGATGTTTCCTTTTTCACCATTGATGATCGGGAATTCAGCATCTGGTGAGAATCCAAAGTCTGGTTTCGCAAGTCCTACATGTTCAAAGTAGTAGTCCATGTCTGCCCAACCTGATTCTTCGTCTGTTCCAACAATAAAGCGAACTTTCTTAGAAGTTGGAAGGCCCAATTCTTTGATGATTTTCAAACCATAGTAACAAGCTGTTGTAGGCCCCTTGTCGTCTGAAGCTCCACGCGCATAAAGGCGACCATTTTTGATAGTTGGTGTGTAAGGATCTGTGTCCCAACCGCTACCAGCAGGCACAACGTCCATGTGGGCAAAGATTCCGAGAACTTCTTCTCCTTCACCAAACTCAAAATGTCCTGCGTAGTTATCGACATTCTTAGTTGGATAGCCGTCACGGTCTGCGATTTCAAGGAATTTTTCCAAGGCTTTTACTGGGCCAGGTCCAAATGGATGTTGCGCATCTGCCTTGCTATCATCACGTTCTGAATTGATTTCCAAAAGGCTAAACAAGTCAGCCAAGAGGTCTTCTTTGCGTTTTTCTACTTCTGCTGTAAAATCAATTGCTGTCATTTTTTCTTCTTTCTATCTTTTCTCGATGATTTCATCCACTGGCAAGCGGTAGCTTGGTTCCAACTTTTCATCTGTGTAACCCACTGCGATCAAGAGTTCTGGGCGGAAACGGTCTTCGATATCCAAAACTTCGTTGGCTTTTGATTTGTCAAATCCAAGGATAATGTTAGAACCGATTCCTTGGTCTGTCAGAGCCAAAACCAAGTTCATGGCAACCAAACCAGCATTGAGAGCTAGGTAGTCGCTGACCTGTTGTTCACTGTAACGTGCAAATTCAGCAGGCAGATTCTTCATAAAATATTGAAGTTGCTCTTCAGAAAAGTTATTAGCACCGCCAACTCTGGCAATCTTGCGGGCACGTTTAGCCAAATCTGTATCTGTAAACAAGGCAATGGTTACAGGCGCTGTTGATACCTGTTCAAAGTTCGAACCATAAGCCAAGGTTGCCAATTCAGCATTTTTCTCACGAACGACTACAAACTTCCATGGCTGGCTGTTGTGGGCACTTGGGGCCAAGGTTGCGATTTCGATAGCCGTACGCACATCTTTGGGATCTACTGGTTTATCAGTAAAATGCTTAGTCGCATGACGTTTTTTATTTAATTCAAGAAATTTCATAATCGATTTCCTTTTCTAATTCTACTGCATCCATTCTACCATATTTTGAAAGAGCTTGCAGAGATTTTTCATAGAAAGAAATTGGAACAAGGATGAGTAACCAAACGATATCCATCATTTAAGTCAGGAATTCCCTCATCCAGTTCCAACTAATTTTCAGGGGGTTAAAGAAACTAGTCTATCTTGTATTCTGACTTTATAGCCTCCAAGAAATCCTTCACATCCTCTACATACCCATGCTTTTCAATTAAACTAGCTAAGAGTTCCATATTGTGCCCCCGATAGTTGTCTTCTCGGCGTAATTATTCATACATTTCGATAAAAGGAAGCCCCTTGGACTTGGCCAATTCTAACTCCGCTTCATAATCATAAGAAACTTTTCGGAATAGAATGTTTACCAATTCCCCATCTTCCACTTCTATCACGGCATACTGGGCACGGTGATTTTTTAACTTTTCCCAATCAAAATAGGGCATGCCAATCGTACCTGGATTGATGATTTGTTGCCCTTGACTGCCGTAACGAAGCAACTGCTTGTGGACATGACCATAGATTGCCACGTCCGTTTTCTCATCTAGGAGTTGGTCAAATTTATCTGTGTTATTCCCAACAGACAAGTCACCACCATAGTTCTTATTTGGCAAATTATGAGAAAGAAAAAAGCGCAGTCCGTCAACTTCTTTCTTTTCTAGCATAGGTAAGTTTCGTAGCCAGACAATCGTTTCAGGATCCATTCGCTCCATCAAAAACTGGGTCAATCGCATGAGCTGGACTTCCTGTGGGTCTTCTAAGCCATATTGCCCATCTAAAGCCTCAAGGACACGATCATCCCAGTTTCCGCGGACAGTCGCTGTGATAGGAAGATTCTTTAGCAGAGCAACCAGATCATTTGCACCTAGACCGGGAAGAAAAATATCCCCCAGAAGCCAGTATTCACTGACTCCTTGTGCTTTAGCATCTGCAATCACTGCTTCTAAGGCAGTCACATTTCCATGAATATCTGATAAAATTGCGATTTTATGGTTCATGATGGTTTCCTTTTTCTATTTCATCTAGCCAATTGTGAAACTCCCAACGAAGAGGATTTTCCTTGCCTATTCTTTGTCTCAAATAACCTTGATATTGAAGATAGAAAGCGTAATCTCCCCAACTACTCCACGCTTGAGAAGGTCTGGGGATACACAACTGTTTTTTAGCCCTCTCTAACACGATGTTATCTATCGGTACGTATAAAAAAGGAAAAACGGAGTCTAGGGTTACAGCTTCAAGCATATACAGATACTTGAAAGTCATATTAATCCACTTTTGAGCATGACCATAAGTGAATCGAATCCCATTTGAGCGATAGCAATCTATTAGAACATCACAAGTCCTATGATGCCAACTATCAAAATCAGTTTGACACAGCTTGTCCCGATTCAAGAGATTTAAAATCGCTTCTTTGATACACTTAGAGGCCCGATTTCTCATCTCCAAGCGCTGTTCATCTGGCATGCCATGAAATCGCAAGGTTCGATTAAAATCCAGATAGGCTCTTGTAGTTGCAGCCAAAAATAAATCTTTTGAATTCCCAAAGTAAGCAAATCGTAAAAAAAGGAGTATATCTCTGTCAATCTCAATCCTATTCATTTCTTCTACTTTCTATCTAGATACTTATTCCAATTCTCTTAATGGTTCCGCTACTTGAGCCAACTCCACTTCTTCATGCGGGTTCAACTTTCTCTGAACAGCTTCTGCGACTGCCCTTGGTACCCCAACTTCGACAATTTCATCTACACTGGCTTCCTTGATTTTAGCGAGAGACTTGAAATGCTTCATGAGATTCTGCTTGCGTTTAGGTCCAAGACCGTCAATCCCATCCAATTGTGATGAAAAGGAGTTTTTGGAGCGCAGTTGCCGGTGGAATGTGATGGCAAAGCGGTGGACCTCATCTTGGATGCGTTGGAGGAGGAAAAATTCCTGAGAATTGCGAGACAACTCCACCACTTCCAGTGAATCTCCAAAGAGCAGTTCATGGGTTTGGTGCTTATCATTCTTTTGCAGACCTGCAATTGGGATATCCAAACCTAGCTCTTCTTGTATGACTTGCTTGGCAATATTGACTTGACCTTGCCCCCCATCAATAACAATCAAATCTGGCGGGGTTAAACCTTCTCGTTGAACTCGACCATAACGTCTGCAAATGACTTCACGCATACTGGCATAATCGTCTGGTCCAACAACCGTTTTTATCTTGTACTTACGGTAATCCTTCTTACTGGGTTTACCATTGACAAAGACCACCATGGCAGACACCGGACTGGTTCCCATGATATTAGAGTTATCAAAGGACTCGATGCGGACTGGGGTCGGGATTTGGAGCAAGCGTCCCAGATTTTCAATAGCTCCTTGGGTCTTTTCAACAGATTTTTCTAGCAGATTGAACTTCTGCTCCAGACTAACACGGGCATTTTTTATGGCTAGATTGACCAGTTGTTTTTTCTCTCCACGTTGGGGTTTGAGAATCTTGGTATCCACCAAGGCCTTGACGGCTTCTTCGTCAATATCCTGCGGAATCAATACTTCATTGGGAACCAGGTGGGATTTTTCTTGATAAAACTGCCCCGCGTAGGTCAAGAAGTCCTCATCCGGATCATTGTAGTAGGGGAAGAGATTGACGTCCCTCTCAATGAGCTTGCCTTGACGAACAAAGAAAACCTGGACACACATCCAACCCTTGTCCACATAGTAGCCAAAGACATCCCGATTTTGGAGATCCTTTGCCATAACCCGTTGCTTGGTCCGAAGCGTTCCAATGGCCTGAATCAGGTCACGGTATTCCGCCGCACGTTCAAACTCCATACTTTGAGCCGCCTTTGCCATTTTACTCTTGAGATCATCGATGATTTTATCATCCTGTCCTTTTAGGAAATCAGAAACCTCCTGAGCCATGGACTTGAAATAGACCTCATCTTTTTTACAGATGGTGTGGGCCATACACTGGCCAATATGGTAGTAAAAACAAACCTTTGAAGGCGGGTTGGTACATTTTCGAAAAGGAAAAATCCGATCCAGTAGTCGCTTGATTTCATTTGCTGCCCCTACATCTGGATAGGGACCAAAGTAGAGACCTCCGTCCTTTTTGACCCGACGGGTGATAATCAATCGAGGATAACGCTCATTGGTGATTTTGATGAAGGGATAAGACTTATCATCCTTGAGCATGATATTGTACTTGGGCTTATTTTCCTTGATGAGGTTAATTTCTAGGAGAAGCGCTTCGATATTGGACTCAGTGACGATAAATTCAAAATCCACAATTTCAGATACCAGAGCCTCAGTCTTGGTATCGTGACTTCCACGGAAATAGGAGCGCACACGGTTGCGCAGATTTTTAGCCTTTCCAACATAGATAATGGTACCGTTTTTATCTTTGTGAATGTAACAACCAGGGCTGGTCGGCAAGAGCTCTAGTTTTGATTTGATCAAGTTATTCATAGTTCCATTATAGCAAAAAGGCCGTGACAGGACGAACAAAAAGCCACACCAATCACTTGATGGAGGAACTTTGATTTTATTGTAGATTGCACCGACTTCATCTAGTCACTACTGGTATAGAGTTCTTGAACAGCCTTCACATCCTGAGGCTGAATTCCATAGTAGGAACCTGCTGGCTGCATGACAGAAGTCTCGTTGGTATGATCCAATCCGATGGCATGCCCCAGCTCGTGCTCCGCCGTGTGCACGATTCGGTCATAAGAATAACCATAGTTTGGATTGGATAGATAATAGTGATTCAGGCGAACCGTTACAGATATAAATTGTTTGGTTAACAAATTGGTTTGACTCTCGGCTTGACCTGCCACAGCGGTCGATCCATCATTCATCTCACTTGCCACAATATCTGCCTGGCTAGGATCCGCAACCACCTCAAAGGTAAAGGCTCCCGTTTGATTCCAGTTTTTTATGGCTTCTGCATAGGCACCTTGGAAGGTTTCATCCATTTGAGGCTCAATATAGATGCGAGCTGAGGCTTGAGCCCACTTGCCTTCTGCATGTTGGTGACTGTCTGTCTGAGACAAGGCTTCCAGCGTTCCCGTCTCCTTCCATTGATTCCAGCCACCTTGACCAATCTTGCTCATTTTTTCAACCTGATTGACCGCAGAATGAAAATCACCAGACAGATACCAAACCACTCCAAAAGCAATGAGCAGTAGAATGACCACAGTCCAAACCAGACGCCAGAAGAAACGCCAAATTCCCAACAGAAATCGGAAGAATAATCGAATAATCCAGAACATGACGTCCCACCTTTCATAAAAATAAGAACCTATCTTGAAATCACATTCTCCTTGATCAAGATAGATTCTCTATTTTACTGAAGAAAGCTGAAAGAAACCTAAAACTAAGATAAGCGCTCTTCCAAGACAAAGTCAATTGGTAGAGTAGCTAAAAAACGTTCCAATTGTTTTTCCCAGTAGTACCACTCGTGCTTACCTGGACTGTGACTATAGGTCACCTCAAAACCAAGCTTTTTGAGGTTTTTCACTGCGAGATTATTGGCAGAGTAGAGATAGTCTTGTTCCCCACACCAAGCCCATAGTTTGGTCTTTTTATCGGATTTTTCAGCCATGCTTTCAAGCGAATGAGGACTAGCTGTCCAGTCTTTAATCTCTCCAAAAACTCCTCGCCAGTAGGCAAGTGACCCCAGATCCTGACTTTCAGGAGAAAATTCCTGAAAACTGAGCGCACCAGAAAAACTAGCCGCATGAGAAAAACGATTTGTCGATAGAGCGAGTTTGAAGGAACCGTATCCACCCATGGATAGGCCTGCTATAAAGATCTTTTCTCGCTTGCTGGTCATATTGGGGAAGAAACGTTTCATGACTTGGGGGAGTTCTTCTGCTAGAGCAGTATAGTAGTTAAAGGCATACTGAGTATCTGTGTACCAGCCATTGCTAGTATTGGGCATGATAACAATGAGATTGGTTCCGCGCAACAAGCGTTCGACATTGGTACGTTTGAGCCAGCTATTTTGGTTTCCTGACATTCCGTGCAAAAGATAAAGGACAGGAATATCTGTGCAATCTGGTTCAGTCACCCGACTAGCATCTGGATAGAGTACGGTAACACCCCACTCCATATCCAAAACTTTTGAGTAATACTCAATATTCATAACTGCCATGGTTGTCTCCTTTTACTATTCTATAAGAAAAAGCCGAATTTCGACTTTTTCTGTAGGTATTCTGCTTATTATTTAGCTTCCATCACGACTGGCAAAATTGCTGGGCGACGTTTGGTTTGATCAAAGAGGTACTTGGTCAAATTGTCACGAACCTTTCCTTTGAGATCTGCCCAGTCAAAGTCATCACCTTGAAGATACTCTTCTACCGTTTGGTTAATCAATTCTGAACTTTCACGGAGAATATCACGGCTCTTCTTGAGATAAACAAATCCACGCGTATGAACACGGGCCTTGGCCACAATTTTTTTCTCACGACGGTTGACAGTGATTGCCACGATAAAGATCCCATCCTCTGACAAGACCTTACGGTCACGAAGGACCACATTTCCAACATCCCCGATGGCATTTCCGTCAATCAAGACATCACCTGCGGAAACTGCTCCAGCTGGGACAAAGTCTCCATGTTCATAAGACATGGTCGTTCCCTTTTTAGGGATGAAAATGCGTTCCGGCAACATCCCAACTGCCATAGCAGCCTTGGCATGCGCATCCAACTCACGGTACTCCCCTTGGATAGGGAAGAGGTAATTTGGTTGCAAAAGATTGATCATCAACTGCAAATCACGCGCATTCCCGTGTCCGGATACTCGCAAGCTTTGAGTAATGAGTTTCACTACACCACCAGCTTGATAGATCATGTTTTCAACACGCGCCATGACGGCTTCTTTGGCGATAGATGGAGTCGTTACGATATAGACCAAGTCCCCATCTTTGATTTCCACATAGCGGTGGCGTCCAATAGACATCTTACGAAGTCCATTGATAGGTTCACCCATACGGCCCGTCTCAAGGATAATCAACTCATGGTCTTCAAAACGAGACATTTCTTTTGGTTTAATCAAGAGACTTTCATTAGCTAGAGATAATTTTTTGAGACGAATCGCAGTGCGGACGATATTTTCAATATCAAATCCAGTCAAAACAACTCTGCGTCCTGTATCTGCTGCAGCATCAAAAACCTGCTGGATACGAGAAAGGTTGCTGGCAACTGCTGCAACGATGATACGACCTTCCCAGTCTGCAATGGTCTGGGTAATTTCGTCTCCAACTTCGCTCTCACTCGCCACCTGGATATTGCTGTCTGCATTCGCAGAGTCACTGAGGAGCACCAAAACACCATCACGACCAATCTCTGCCAAACGAGCAAAATCAGTCGCATAGGATTCACTGGCTGTCTGGTCAAACTTGAAGTCGCCTGTGTAAACAATGCTACCTTCAGTTGTTTTCAGGACTATTCCCAAACTTTCTGGGATAGAGTGAGTTGTACGGAAGAAGGAAACCACAGTCCCTCCAAAGTCGATCTCCGTATCTTCATCAATCACATGAAAGTCATTGAATTTCTTAACCGTATCATTCCCTTTGACAAAGAGTTTGGCCAACTCAATGGTCAACTCAGAACCAAACACAGGCACCTTAGCCTCTGCCAAAAGATAAGGCAGGGCACCAATGGCATCCGCATGTCCGTGGGTCAAAAAGACCCCTGCGATACGATCGCTATTTTCAAAAAGGTAGTCCATATTTGGAATGACGACATCAACCCCTAGTTGTTCATTTTCAGGGTATTTAAGCCCTGCATCCAAAACAAAAATAGAACCATCGATTTCAGCGATGTACATATTTTTACCATTTTCTCGTACACCACCTAGTGTTGTTAAACTAATATTACTCATTTTTCCTCCGAAACTTCATTTATCTTGATTATAGGGCGAATTCACCCTCTTATTCTAAAAGTTCTAAAACTTTCAGCCGAATCTTTTCCTACCATTATACCATTTTTTTGATTATTTTCAAAACGAAGATCGGTTTTTAACTAGAGATTAGTCACTACTGTGAATCGAATTCTTTTACTTTGACTTCTCTTTTGGAGGCTTCATCGAAGATAATGGAAGGATTGCACCATCAAAAATATGGGCTTTTTGAATCAATTTGATTTCAGATACCTTTCTCGAACTCTAAATTTCTCTTTTAGTTCAAAAAAACTTGCTTTTACCTCTCGACTTGAGAACTATTTTCTACAAAGGCATGGTTTATCTACATCCAAAAGCGAGAATTTCCTGTTCGCTACAAAATCTAAAAATTTTTCAGCAATTATCCATTAAGATAGAGGATAACGTTAGGAAATTTTTTCAAAAAGAAAAAAGACTTAGAAACTCTAAATCTTTTTATCATCTTTAGTTTGGATAGATATAAGTGACGTTACCTAAAAATTCATGAGGATTAAAGAAGCCACGGTAATTTGCAATCTGCTTTTGACGTCTGTAGTTTGCTTCCAATACCTAGATAGAGTTTTCACTTTGAACATCTGTTACATAAGCAACGTGTCCATATTCACCACCATCCCAAACGGCGATTGCTCCTACTACTGGAACACTTCCTGTCTTATAGCCTTGAGCACTCGCGTAGATTGCCCATGTGTTGGCATTTCCTCACCAGTTGCTAGCCCAAGGCGATAATTCTTTCACACCCCATGTACACTGACCAACAGGATAAGAGTTTCCATAGTTTGTCGGAGTCTTTTCGACAACATACTCTGTATCCGATACCACATTCGCAGTGCTAGCTGGAGCACTGTAGGTAGAGCTAGCCTGAGCGGAACCACTCACTTCCAATACATCGCCTGGGTGGATAGTATCAAAGATGGTTTTTCCATTCAAAGCTGCCAACTCATGCGGATCCATGTCGTTTGCAGTTGCGATGGCATAAAATGAATCACCGTCTTGGACAACGTAAGAGTTCGCGTGCACAGTTTGAGCCCCAACTGTAGCTAAAATAGCGGTAGAAGTCAAACCAAGAGTCAGTTTCGTAACTGTTTTTTTCATAACTGGATTCCCCTTATATTTTCTTGATAAGAAAATCATACTTGATTTACATGTCAGTTAGTTTAGAGTTATATTTTAGTCATGTTACAAAAATTTATACTTTTACTACATAAGGTTTAAAAGCAGACATCGTATAAAGTGATAGAAGAGAATAAAAAAATGAATCATTTCCCCAACCTTTACATCAGCAAACCATCCAAAAGACTATCCAATCAACCACTCCCACATCAAGCATTTACATTTATCCGACAAAAAGAGACCGAGATAGGTCATCTCAGTCCCTTTCCATCTATAACTCCATTAAAAAGTCATATATTTCTTGCACGGTACCCAACGCCATCATTTCTTGGTCCTTAACGGTCTGCTTGAGTTTTTGGTAAATCTGACTTTCAGCAATTTCCCTTTTCGGCGCTTCTTTATTGACTGTCATGACACCATCTTTGATCGTCACAAAGCCCAGCTCTTCAAATACTTGGATCATCTTGACCAGCAAGATTTGTTGGATATTGAGATAAGTTGCCAAATCTTTGAGCTTGTAGCGAATATCAAACTCTGGGAACTGGTAAATGGTCTTGTACAATTTTGCAAACTGTTCTCTAGTCCCATAACCTGTTAGGTAGTAGGCCTTATCAATGTCATTTTTGAAATAGACAGCAGAGAAATGTTTTTTCTGAAAAATGGTCTTCAGCAAGGTAATATCTTCAGGAATGGTTTCCACAACCACAGCATCACTATTCGCCAAATCCGGCAACTCTCCAGAGAAATCCAAGACTGGAACTCCCTCTGGCAAGACTGCATTCTTCCCACGAATGTTAAAGAGTTGAACACCTTCCACACGCGCATCTACCATCATCAACTGCAAAGCAGTTTGCCCATTCCATTGGTTGACAGACAAGGTGACTGCCAATTCTAGGTTTTTTGTTTGGGCAAACTCTGTTGCCCATCTACCTTGTCCAAAGGCCACCACTTCAAAACTCGCCTCACCCTTGGAAATTTTTAGTTTGAGGTGGGCATTGCCTGCCCCCATAGTACGGGTACTTTCGACATGAAAATCCTTGATATAAAAGACAGGTTTTTGATTGTCCATTCCAAAGGGTGCCAAGCGTTCAAAACTTTTAACCGTTTCTAAACTAAGAGTCTCCAAATCCAACTCTTCATCTAGATTTAACTTATTCTTACCACTAGCATCTGCACCTTTTTCACGGACATAGTCTTCCAAAATCTGAGATAAATCTGAAAGTTTCTCCACTTCCAGCGTCATTCCTGCTGCACCAGCATGGCCACCAAAGGCGATAAAGAGGTCTCGATGAGGATCCAGAGCTTCAAAAATATCGACTGCTTCCACACTACGAGCGCTACCCTTGGCACAACCATCTTCTATATTAAGAACAATAACTGTCTGCCCTAGCTCTTCCAACAAACGACCAGCAACGATACCCAGAACGCCAGGATTCCAGCCTTCCTTGGCCAAAACCTGGACCTTCTTCTCAGGATCCACCATGGTCTTAGCTTCTTCATAAATTGACTGAACGATTTCCTTGCGCTCTTCGTTTTTCTGGTGAATCATGAGGGCAATCTCATGCGCTTCCTCGTCGTCAAACCCAGTCAGCAAATCAATGGCAGGGTTGGGGTCGTCCAATCGCCCCAAGGCATTTAAACGAGGGGCAATCTGGAATCCAACCGTTTCTTCTGTCACTTCATTAGCAGCAATCCCAGCCATGTCCATCATTTCTTGTAGACCAATACGCTGAGTATGCCCTAGCATTTCCAGACCATATTGAACCATGATACGGTTTTCATCCGTCAAGCTCACCATATCGGCAATAGTTCCGATGGCTACCAAATCGAGTAGTTCCACTTGCACTTCTTCTAAAAGAGCGCAAGCTAGCTTGAAAGCCACTCCGCATCCGGCCAAATATTTGAAGGGATAATCCGCATCTGGATGCTCAGGGTGAACAATCGCATAGGCATCAGGAAGGGTTTCCGGCATGGAATGGTGGTCGGTCACAATGACATCCACACCCATAGTCTGAGCCAGTTCAATGGCTTCATGACCTGCAACCCCATTGTCCACTGTCACAATCAAGGAAATTCCCTCTTGCTCGATAAAGCATTTATAGACACTGGCATTTGGCCCATAGCCATCGGTAAAACGATTGGGTAGGTAAACACGGCACTCAGCGCCAAGCTGTTCCAAACTTTCCTTCACAATCGAAGCTGAAGTCATACCGTCCGCATCGTAGTCTCCATAGATGAGAATGTTTTCCCCTTCTTCAATAGCCTGACGAATCCTTTTCACTGCCTTATCCATATCATGGAGCAGATAGGGATCATGTAAGTCCTCTAAAGAAGGTTCTAGAACCTTCTTTAGACTTTCTTCATCCTGAATCCCTCTTTCAAATAATAATCGAGCCACCTCAGGACCCAGTCCAGCCTTCTTGGCTATCTTTGTAAAATCCGCATCTTCAACCTGCGGGGCAAACTGCCATTCATAAGTAGGAGTTATCAAAAAACATCCACTCTTTCTAAGAATTCTATCGTTTCATTATAACATGATTTAGGCATTTTCTCTATCCAGATTGCTTTTTTATAACATTTTAGTGAATTTTTTTCAGATATGATTTGACAAGAACATTCTTTTGGTGTAGAATCATGTTATAAAACCTAACACAAAGGAGATCTCTCATGGCTTTAGTAGAATTTAAAAACGTCGAAAAATATTACGGAGACTATCACGCACTCCGCGACATCAATCTCCGTTTTGAAAAAGGACAAGTTGTTGTCCTGCTTGGACCTTCTGGTTCTGGGAAGTCCACTCTTATCCGTACGATTAATGGTTTAGAGGCTGTTGACAAAGGAAGTCTCCTAGTCAATGGACACCAAGTAGCAGGTGCTAGTCAGAAAGATTTAGTTCCTCTTCGTAAGGAAGTCGGCATGGTTTTTCAACATTTTAATCTTTATCCACACAAAACAGTGTTAGAAAACGTGACACTAGCGCCCATAAAAGTTCTAGGAATTGATAAAAAAGAAGCTGAAAAAACAGCCCAAAAATATCTGGAATTTGTAAACATGCGGGACAAGAAAGATTCCTATCCAGCTATGCTATCTGGTGGTCAAAAACAGCGGATCGCGATTGCTCGTGGTCTTGCCATGCATCCTGAGCTCCTCCTCTTTGATGAGCCAACATCTGCCCTTGACCCTGAGACTATCGGTGATGTACTAGCAGTTATGCAAAAACTGGCGCATGACGGGATGAACATGATCATCGTTACCCACGAAATGGGCTTTGCTCGAGAGGTTGCGGACCGCATTATCTTTATGGCCGACGGAGAGGTTTTAGTAGATACGACAGATGTCGATGACTTTTTTGACAATCCAAGCGAACCTCGTGCCCAACAATTCCTCAGCAAAATTATCAACCACGAAAGTGACAAAGTCAAATAAGGAGGCGCCTATGAAAAAGAAATTCTTTTTATCCGCATTATTGATTAGCCTTTTTAGCCTTGCTGCTGCCAAACCAGTCCAGGCTGATACCAGTGTCGCAGACATTCAAAAAAGAGGCGAACTGGTTGTCGGTGTCAAACAAGACGTTCCCAATTTTGGCTACAAGGACCCCAAGACAGGGACCTATTCTGGTATCGAAACCGACTTAGCCAAGATGATTGCAGACGAACTCAAAGTCAAGATTCGCTACGTTCCAGTTACCGCTCAAACTCGTGGGCCGCTCCTAGACAATGAACAGGTCGACATGGATATCGCAACCTTTACCATCACAGATGAACGCAAAAAACTCTACAACTTTACCAGTCCCTACTATACGGATGCTTCTGGTTTTTTGGTCAATAAATCCGCCAACATCAAAAGCATTGAGGACCTAAACGGAAAAACAATTGGGGTTGCCCAAGGTTCCATCACCCAACGCCTTATTACTGAATTGGGTAAAAAGAAAGGTCTAACCTTTAAATTCGTCGAACTTGGTTCCTACCCAGAATTGATTACTTCCCTTCACGCTCACCGTATTGATGCCTTTTCCGTGGACCGTTCTATCCTGTCTGGCTACATTAGTAAACGGACAGAACTACTAGATGACAGTTTTAAACCATCTGACTACGGTATCGTCACCAAGAAATCAAATACCGAGCTAAACGACTATCTTGATACCTTGGTCACTAAATGGACCAAGGACGGTAGTTTGCAGAAACTTTATGACCGTTACAAGCTCAAACCATCTAGCCATACCGCAGATTAAGGAGGACACCCCATGACAGATTTATCATCTTGGACAGCCTATTTTCAGGATTTTGGACAATTTTTCAATGGTTTCCTCTTCACCCTTGCCCTAGCGGTTGGTTCCTTTATCCTCGCCATGGTTTTGGGCATCTTCTTTGGGGCCATGTCAACCAGCAAACGCCCATTCTTGCGTGTTTTGGCTCGTATCTTTGTCGAATTTTACCAAAATACTCCCCTCTTGGTGCAGTTTGTCATCGTCTTTTATGGTTTGCCTCTTATCAGTGAACACACCATCATGATTCCGATTTATTGGACAGCTGTACTTTGTGTAGGACTCTATCACGGCGCCTATATCGCTGAGGTTATTCGTTCAGGGATTCAGTCTATTCCTAGCGGTCAAATGGAGGCCGCCTTGTCGCAAGGTTTTACCTATATCAGTGCCATGCGCTTGATTATCTTGCCTCAGGCCTTCCGTATCATTCTCCCACCTTTGACCAACCAAATCGTCAACCTCATCAAGAACACCTCTACAGTTGCCATCATCTCTGGAGTAGACTTGATGTTTGTGACCAAGTCTTGGTCGTCTCTCAACGGAAACTATATCCCAGCCTTTTTAGGCGCTGCTTTTCTCTACTTTGCCCTATGCTTCCCTGTTGCCCAGTTTGGTCGCAAGATGGAGCAAGCCAACAAAAAAGCCTATTCACTTTAGGAGGTTACTATGGAATCTATTTTAGAAGTTTTGACCCCAGATAACCTAATCTTTATCTTTAAAGGATTTGGCTTGACCCTCTACATTTCTCTGATTGCTATCGTCCTCTCGACCCTTATCGGAACAGTGCTAGCCGTCATGAGAAATGGGAAAAATCCTGTCTTACGGATCATCTCCGGCATTTATATCGAATTTGTACGTAACGTTCCCAACCTCCTCTGGATTTTCACCATCTTTTTGGTGTTTAAGATGAAGTCCACACCAGCTGGTATTACAGCCTTTACCCTCTTTACCTCAGCAGCCTTGGCTGAGATTATCCGGGGCGGTCTTAATGCCGTGGACAAGGGGCAGTATGAAGCAGGAATGTCGCAAGGATTCACCTCTGCGCAAATCCTCTACTACATCATTCTCCCACAAGCGATTCGCAAAATGCTGCCAGCTATCATTTCTCAGTTTGTAACTGTGATTAAGGATACCAGTCTTCTCTACTCTGTTATCGCCCTACAAGAACTCTTTGGCGCTAGCCAAATTCTCATGGGACGCTATTTTGAACCAGAGCAGGTCTTCAGTCTTTATATCCTGATTGCCTTGATTTACTTTATCTTTAACTTTGCCATTTCTAGCCTGTCTCATAAGCTAGCAAAACGTTGGCAACAAGCTGCAGAATAAAAACGAAATGTGAACTCGAAACAAGGGTTCACATTTTTTGCTATAAATGAAAAAGAGCAACTCAATGCTATGAAAACGTTTTACTTTTTGGTAAAATGACTTTAAAACCATAAAGCAAGGAGAAAAATCATGATCCACGAACTTTGCAAAAAATTCTCTCAACTGGAACAAGTAGAAGCTATTGCTCTTGGTGGTTCTCGTGCAGGACAAGCCTACGATCAAAACTCTGATTATGACGTTTATGTCTATCTCAACTCTCCTATTGATGAGGCGAATCGCCTAAAAATTTTGAGTAAATACTGCTCCTATATGGAAATTGGAAACCAGTTTTGGGAGTTAGAGGACGACTGTGTACTAAACAACGGTATCGAAATCGAGTTGATTTATCGTTCGCTGGAGTCGTTTGAACAGGAATTGAACTCAACTGTTTTTCAGCATCAAGCCCAAAACTCTTATACAACCTGTATGTGGCATAATCTACTCCACAGCAAGATTCTATATGACCCGAATGGACACTATGCTTCTCTCCAAAGAACCTACCAGATTCCCTATCCACAGGAACTCAAAAAGCATATCATCGAAAGGCAACTCCTTTTGCTAGAACAAGCCATGCCTGCCTTCTCTCACCAAATAGAAAAAGCTATCAAACGCCAAGATCTTCTCAGTATGAATCATCGTACGAGTGAGTTTTTTGCTTCCTACTTTGACTTGTTATTTGCGCTCAATGAGCAAACCCATCCTGGTGAAAAACGAATGTTGGAGTACGCAAAGACCAATTGTACACTCCTCCCTAAGCAATTTGAAGAAACTATTCGCAAGTATTTCCAACTACTCTACCAACCACAACAAGGAGAAAAAGCGATCGTAACCTTGCAAACTATCCTGAAGGAACTAAAAGCCATTTTGCCATAGACCAAAAAGAAAATGTGAACCTCTGTTGCTGTTCACATTTTTATTTGTCGTTGACTGTAAAATTCTAGTCTACTCATATTCAGTTGCCTATTTTTGACTCTCTCTGAAAATCTGCAACTAGGTTAGAAATTGTTCAATTGATTGACGAGCAATCATGAAACCGTTCCAAAAACCGCACTCACAATCACTTACCCTGCTCTTTCATTACTAGTGACAATTTTTCCCTTAGGGTTACTACAAGATTTTTTAGAGATTCTAACAAGAATTACAATATGAATTTTACATATTACCATAGAACACCTCTATAGGAGAAAATCAGAGCTAAAATTAATAAAATATAGAAGGCGAGAAAAAGCCATCTCATCTTCACACATAGAGCAATGTATTCTCTGATAAAGGCCGATGGGATATAGTAGGCGGCTGTACTGCAACCAAGACCATCTCCCTTCATCCCAATACGGCGAGCATAGGTACTGGTACGAAAAACATGGTAATCATTGGTCACAAAGAGAAAACGTGGACTGGCCACCAGCTTCTCTCCCATTTCTTTTGAGAAGAGAAGATTCTCATAGGTCGTCGTTGAGTCTTCCTCTAGGAGAATCGCTTCTCTCGGAACATCCGTCTCTTCCAGCAAATAATTACAAATTGCCTGAGCCTCGGA
Organism: Streptococcus sp.; assembly: GCF_030528045.1. Taxonomy (GTDB): domain Bacteria; phylum Bacillota; class Bacilli; order Lactobacillales; family Streptococcaceae; genus Streptococcus. The sequence goes on along the minus strand of NZ_JAUMZR010000001.1, from coordinate 101,655 downwards.
AATCTTCTCATCCCCACCTTGACCACCACTTGCGATGATTTTAACATTGGGATTGAGAGACTGGTGATAAGCTTCTACTGCCTTGTCAATGCGACTCTTCAGTAAGGGAGTGACTTTTTCTCCATTCAACAAGCCTGCTCCGTGAATGATGATAAAATCATAATATTTTTTCTTAGGAATGAAAAGATACAGAATGGAATAAAGCAGAAATCCTGCAAAGGCAAAACCAAAAATCAAATACGAATAAATCAAAAAGAAAAAGATAATATTCACTAGATGATTGGTGTAAAACAAGCCCTTGGTACCGCTCACTCGAATCGCCATGATCACAAAAAAGAATAGAATCACGCAGCCTAATCCTAGAGACAAATAATTTGCCTTGGATTTTCCTTCTTTTTTCAATAACACAAATCCATTATAAATAAGGAAAAAACCACTTAGAAAAACTAAAAGAGGCAGCAGGAGAAAAATCCCTGCAAAGAAAACCATGTGCACTTCTTTCTGCCCAGCTTCGTAAAAAAAATTGGCAATGGACATATAAGAAAAGAGCAGAGACAAAAGCAAGAGAGCTGGATTCCAGAGACTACGATTGTCCCTTAAAAACGAAACGAGAAAAAGTAGGACAAAAAATCCTGTGATAAAGTACATAGTCTCCTCCTTTAATGACTACATTGTACCATAATTATGGCAATAGAAAAAGAGAACCTTAGTCCTCTCACTTAGATAGTTTATTCTGAGCATCGGCTACAACCTGAGCCAGGCTTGTCTGACGCAGTTGGTTTTCCATAGCTGCTTGAACATCGAACAACTTTTGGTCCAAGACCGCATGGATATTCGCACCAATTGGGCAATTAGGATTTGGATTGTCATGGAAACTAAAGAGCTTACCGGATTTTCCTAAACACTCTACAGCTTGGTAGACATCCAACAAACTGATCTCTTGAAGGCCTTTTATTATCTCAGTTCCTCCCGTACCACGAGCAACTGAAATCAATCCAGCTTTTTTGAGTTGCGATAAAGTCTTACGGATAATGACTGGATTGACTCCGACACTAGCCGCAAGAAAATCGCTGGTTACTTTACTATCTGTATCCTGCATTGCAATAATAATCATCATATGAGTCGCAATTGTAAATCGGCTTGAAATTTGCATCTTCTTCTCCTTTCATTGATATTTTATTCATCTTTTCCCGTATAAACATTATACCTTTTTTGCTTATCCAGTCAAATATTAACGACTGATTATCTTCTCAATGCAAAAAGTCCTGTATCCCTCTTGGCAACCAGAGCGGTAGAGGGCATACAAAGACTTATTTTTTTTATGCAATTTTACGGACAATCCCTTTTGTTTTATGACTTGACCAGACTGAGCTGATAGACACCCCAGCACCAACTAAGGTAAACACAGCTAACATAGCTAGATTATAAAAATAGTTATCTGGGAAATCACCGCTAAAGATTAGTTGGTTCACCACTCGGAAAGCAAAGGCAAACTCAACCCCTAGTTTGGAAACGACTTCCATCGCCAAATCAATTTGATTCACTAGAAAGACAGTAATCACCATCCAAATAGAGGAAATCACAATTCCCTTTCGAGATACCTTTCTTCCAAGGATTTCATATCCTTTAATGGTACAAATCCCCAGAACAATACCCGCTACCATAGCTACATAACCTAGACGAGCGATAAATAGAGCAACTGCTCCACCAATCAAGGCTCCCAGCAAGGCACCAACCGCTCCAAGAAGAACATTTTCCTTTTGATTTTGATAAGAATCTACCTCAATCTGAAGATTGCTCTTCAGCAATTGATAGCTTTCCTCGTTGATAAGGAAAATTGAATCACCTAATTGATAGAGACCAACGGGACCCTCCTGACCGCTATAGGCACACACTTGGACGAAATGATGGGTTTCAAGGAATGCAACGAGGTCTGTTATGAGCGTCTGTAACTTTTCAATTGTTTTTGATTTGCGCATGGCACCTTTTACGACAAAAGAAACAAGGTACTGGTTGATAGACAAGGTCGACAAGTTTGGAAGAGATTCACTCTTAAACTCATCCCAAACCATTTCGTTTTCTTCTGAATCCGCAGGATTGCCATTCAAACTCACACTGACACAAAGTCGAAACTGATTTTTCACGTCAGTTTCTTGCAGGAATAATAAATAGCCTGACTGCGTGCCATAAATACTACGCGAATCTTCGTCAAATTGCAAGCCCAACTCCGAGGCAATAGCGTGTAACTCTTCTGGTTTCATTATTTGTCTCCTCTTATTTTGAATATCAATTAGTATGAGATTCAAATTATTTATATTCCGTTATTCTAACATAAATTTGAGAAGCCGTCAATTCGTATCCAGTTCGACTTATCGGAAAACAACAGTTCCTAGACTATCTGTTTTCTAGCTAGAAATCCTCTTAAAACCAATCTTTCTTGTCTCTTTCCATCCAGAGTTCAACATCCTGGTCATAACCTTCTTGTTCACTAATCTGACCTAACAATTCATGGTTATGAGTATGGTGAATCCCATTTACCAAACTTTCATAGTAGATTTGGAAATAGGGGAGCTTCAAATCCTTAGCCAACTGCAATTCAGCTTCCACATCATAATCCACTCGACGAAAATCAACATCAGACAAACCTGCTTCATCAAACTCTAAGATCATATACTGGGCCCGCAGGTCCTTACGCAACTTCGCATCTAGAAAGAAAGGTTGTCCAATGGAACCTGGATTAAGAATCAACTGTCCATCACTTCCGTAACGAAGCAACTGTTGATGAATATGGCCATATACTGCGATAGAGGCGTGTGGATTAGTGACCAATCTATCAAAATCTTCTTGTTTTCCCGTATGAATCAACTCTCTACCCCAGTTTTTATCGGGGAGATGGTGTGTGATTCCCACCATCAAATCACCAAACTGACGATGAACTTGTATGGGTTGATTATTGAGGTCTTCGATTTCTTCAGGGCTGACCTCCTCTAAGATGTACTGACTTTGACGCAGGAGATAACGATGACTCGCTATTGTAGGATCTAACTTGCGATGCAGGCCTCGCCAGAGACTATTCTCCCAATTTCCAAGAACTCTTACTGTAATAGGCAAACTTGCTAAAAGATCCAAGATCCTTCTACGTCCTGTTCCTGGCATAAGAATATCCCCTAAAAGCCAGTATTGGTCTACCTCTGCCGCTTTAGCATCAGCCAGTACAGCTTCTAAAGCTGTCGTATTTCCATGTATGTCTGAAAGAACTGCTATTTTGGTCATTCTTTCTCCTTAATCTCACTTACTTCTTTTGTTAGTATTATAACAGAAAACACTCGAAAAGATCTCTATCACCGATTACTGGATTAAATTGTAAGAGCCTCCAAATCGTGCTATAATACAAGTAGAGATTCCCCCTTCATTTAGGATTATGTGGTCTACAATATCTCTCAATTTTTCCAGATTGGAGGACTATTGCCATGCGGAATTATCTTAAGTATATCCCATACTACCTTGTCACTTTCTTTTTTTTACTGGCCACTCTATGAGCTCCTCTCTCTACTCATCTCTGACCCATATACACTGAAGGGACTGTACATTTATAACATCATCCTCTTTTCACCTCTGGTAACCTTTATCGTATCGCTACTTTATAGCTATCGATTTCATTTCTCACTTTGGTGGCTACTCGGTATTGGTCTGCTCTATTGCTTTACCATCATCACTTTTGGCGAATTCATCCTACTTTACTTCCTAGCCTATGAGCTCTTTGCCCTACTTGGCTTGGCTGCTGGTATGGGTATCAGGCATCTCTTCCAGCGAGCGAAAAACAAAAAAATTATACAAAAACCTTGAAAATTCTCGCAATCATGCTATAATAATGCATAGAGACAAGTCACTTAGTCCCTTTCTACTAGAGAGTGCGTGGTTGCTGGAAACGCATAGAAAGCCTAAACTGATACTACTCTACTGACTTTTATGCAAACATAAAACGGTGGCCACGTTAAAGCCAATCAGAGGTGTCCCTCTTTTTTGAGGAACATGAATGAAGGTGGAACCACGTTGCGACGTCCTTTTAGGATGTCGTTTTTTGTTTGGAGAATAGAGATATTGCCAGGTTAAATGAAACATAGCTAAGAAAAGAAGATGGAGGTTGATATGAATAAATCAATGTCTTGGGTAATTCCCTGTGCCTTCCTTATCGTCTATGTATGGCTAATGAAAACTCTCAGTCTATGGGGGTTAGAGTACATTGTTGTCTTTTCATTTTTTGCATTTGTTCCTCTTTTGCCATTTTTTGCTCCTTTTCTTGCTATCTTAATGTTTTTTAAGAAAAAGAAACTCATCCTATCAGGATATTTTCTAAGCCTAACTGCTGGTATTTATTTGATTAATGCTATAAGAAACTATCCACTAAGGATATACATGAGAGGTGAAATGACTGAAGAGCAATACTTATCTCTTATCCTTTCCTTGGTATGCTATCTATGTATTTCTACGCTTTTCTTTATTTTCAGACTGAAAAAGCTAAAATGAAATTGATTTAGCAAATCGACTGCTATTATTCTTTGTTGATAGTTAGTTTCCCACTTCTTCAAATCTCAGTTATAAAATATGATAAATTTTTAAGGAGAAAACCATGATTAAGATTACTTTCCCAGATGGCGCTGTTCGTGAATTCGAATCTGGCGTTACAACTTTTGAAATTGCCCAATCTATCAGCAATTCCCTCGCTAAAAAAGCCTTGGCTGGTAAATTCAACGGCAAACTCATCGATACGACTCGTGCTATCACTGAAGATGGAAGCATCGAAATCGTGACACCTGATCACGAAGATGCCCTTCCAATCTTGCGCCACTCAGCTGCTCACTTGTTTGCCCAAGCAGCTCGTCGCCTTTTCCCAGACATTCACTTGGGAGTTGGTCCAGCTATTGAAGATGGCTTCTACTACGATACTGATAACACAGCTGGTCAAATCTCCAACGAAGACCTTCCTCGTATCGAAGAAGAAATGAAGAAGATCGTCAAAGAAAACTTCCCATCTATTCGTGAGAAAGTAACCAAAGACGAGGCCCGTGAAATCTTTAAAAACGACCCTTACAAGTTGGAATTGATTGAAGAACACTCAGAAGACGAGGGGGGGTTGACTATCTACCGTCAAGGTGAATACGTGGACCTTTGCCGTGGCCCACACGTTCCGTCAACAGGTCGCATCCAAATCTTCCACCTTCTCCATGTAGCTGGTGCTTACTGGCGTGGAAATAGCGACAACGCGATGATGCAACGAATTTACGGTACAGCTTGGTTTGACAAGAAAGACTTGAAGAACTATCTTCAAATGCGTGAAGAAGCTAAGGAACGTGACCACCGTAAACTTGGTAAAGAGCTTGACCTCTTCATGATTTCTCAAGAGGTTGGTCAAGGGCTTCCATTCTGGTTACCAAATGGTGCGACTATCCGTCGTGAATTGGAACGCTACATCGTCGACAAAGAGTTGGCTTCTGGCTACCAACACGTTTACACTCCACCACTTGCTTCTGTAGAGCTTTACAAGACTTCTGGTCACTGGGATCATTACCAAGAAGACATGTTCCCAACCATGGACATGGGTGACGGGGAAGAATTTGTTCTTCGTCCAATGAACTGCCCACACCACATCCAAGTCTTCAAACACCATGTTCACTCATACCGTGAATTGCCAATCCGTATCGCTGAAATCGGTATGATGCACCGTTATGAAAAATCTGGTGCCCTCACTGGTCTTCAACGTGTGCGTGAAATGTCTCTCAACGACGGTCACCTCTTTGTTACTCCAGAACAAATCCAAGAAGAATTCCAACGTGCCCTTCAGTTGATTATCGATGTTTATGAAGACTTCAACTTGACTGAATACCGCTTCCGTCTCTCTCTTCGTGACCCTCAAGATACTCACAAGTACTTTGACAATGATGAGATGTGGGAAAATGCCCAAACCATGCTTCGTGCAGCACTTGATGAAATGGGTGTGGACTACTTTGAAGCTGAAGGTGAAGCAGCCTTCTACGGACCAAAATTGGATATCCAAGTTAAGACTGCTCTCGGAAAAGAAGAAACCCTTTCGACTATCCAGCTGGACTTCTTGCTTCCAGAACGTTTCGACCTCAAATACATCGGGGCTGATGGTGAAGAACACCGTCCAGTTATGATTCACCGTGGGGTTATTTCAACTATGGAACGCTTCACAGCTATCTTGATTGAGAACTACAAAGGTGCTTTCCCAACATGGCTTGCACCACATCAAGTAACCCTCATCCCCGTTTCTAACGAAAAACACGTAGACTACGCATGGGAAGTGGCTAAGAAACTCCGTGACTGTGGTGTCCGTGCTGATGTGGATGAACGCAACGAAAAAATGCAGTTCAAGATCCGTGCTTCTCAAACCAGCAAGATTCCTTACCAATTGATCGTTGGTGACAAGGAAATGGAAGACGGAACAGTCAATGTTCGTCGCTACGGCCAAAAAGAAACACAAACTGTCTCAGTAGATGACTTTGTGCAAGCTATCCTTGCTGATATCGCCAACAAATCACGCGTTGAGAAATAAAAAACTAGCACAAAAGCCTCCAATCGGAGGCTTTTTCTCATCTATGTTTACTCAATAACGAGCTTCACTTCAGCGAATTTAATCCGTACGGTTGTTCCTTTTCCGACCTCAGACTCGATGCGAATCTGGTGACCCAGTTCTTCAGAAATTTTCTTAGATAGATAAAGTCCAAGTCCAGATGACTGCTGGGTCAAACGCCCATTGTAGCCTGAAAAGCCACGTTCAAAGACTCGGAGCACATCGCTGTTTTTAATCCCGATTCCCGTATCCTTGATACAGAGCTCCTGACCTTCCATATAAATCTCTAACCCACCTTCCTTGGTGTACTTGAGACTGTTTGAGAGGATTTGTTCAATGACGACCAACAGCCACTTCTTATCGGTCACGATGGTTTTGTCAAGATCATGGAGATTGAGCGTCAGTCCTTTTTGGATAAAAAAAAGAGCATACTTACGAACCACTTCCTTCACCAGAACCTCCACTTGAACCTTTTCAAATACCAAGTCATCGTGGAAGCTTTCCAAACGAAGATACTGCAACACCAGATTGGTATAGGAGTCAATCTTAAAGATTTCCTGTTCCAGTTGCTGCTTGACCTCCCGATCAGAGACTTCTGCTACCAAGAGACGACTCGCTGCAATGGGAGTCTTTATCTGATGAACCCACAAGGTATAGTAATCAAGCAAATCCGTCAGCTTGCTCTGCGCTTCAGAATTCTTTTGATACAATTCAGACTCACGCTCTTCGAGCTTTTCTGCTAGCGCACATTCCAGAGGAGACTTGGGAGCTCGCTCAGCATAGAGTACTTCCTGCCGGTAAACCTGAGCTTCTGCAAATATATCCCAAGCCAAAAATAGGAAGGTCACAAAACTACTGAGCAGAAAGAAATAAAGAAAATAAGTTCCTAGACTAGCAAATAAAAACTGAAAGAGAAGGACGAGAAAGCCTAATGAAAAAATATAGACAAAGATGCGACTGCGAGAACGCAGATAGGCTAGAAAAAATGATTTCCAATCAAGCATGTTTCAGTCCGTATCCTATCCCTTTCTTGGTTTCGATAAAGCCTGCCAATCCTTGTTCCTCCAATTTTTTACGCAGGCGAGCAACATTGACAGACAAGGTATTGTCATCGATGAAAAAGTCGCTATTCCAGAGTTCCCGCATCAGGTCATCACGCGCCACGATATTGCCAGCATGTTCAAACAAGACCCGCAAAATTTGAAATTCATTCTTGGTCAAACTCAGAACTTCCCCCTGATAGTGCAAGTCCATAGACTTGGTATTGAGGATCACACCCGCATACTCTAGCAGACTTTCATCTCGGCCAAACTCATAGGAACGGCGCAACAAGCCCTGAACCTTGGCAAGGAGCACCTGCCGGTCAAAAGGCTTGGTCACAAAGTCATCTGCCCCCATATTGATCGCCAGGACGATATCCATCGCTTGATCTCTCGAAGAGAGAAACATGATGGGCACCTTAGAAATCTTACGAATCTCCTGGCACCAGTGGTAACCATTAAAAAGAGGCAGACCAATATCCATGAGCACCAAATGAGGTTCTGACTGAACAAAAAGGTTCAATACTTCCATAAAATCTTCTACCAAAACAACCTCAAAACCCCACTCAGAGAGCAGTTTCCCAACTTGTTGCCGAATAACTTGGTCATCTTCTACTAGTAAAATCTTGTGCATGCGCTCCTCCTTTGTTATTTCTCAAAGTATCAAAACCCTTCATATCAGATTTACGGATCAGTATCTCATACTGTTTAGCAGCCTATTTCCCAAATTCAGATCAGAAAACAGATGATAAATAGAGAACATTCCCACTGATATCATACCTTATTTTTAATTATAGTTCCAGCCTTATCCTATATTTTCCTTTTTGTGCTCATTTAGTTAGCGTTTCTTTAACTTATTTAATAGATCTACCCTTCTTATTGACAAGCTAGCCATGATTTGTTAGAATATGAATGAACAAATAAATCTATTCATTCATAAAGCAAAGGAGGTCAAATCATATTGGACAAAAAACAATCTTTAAAGACAGCAGCCTATGAAGTTTTTTCGAAAAAAGGTTACAAGGCAACAGGAATTTCAGAAATTGCTAGGCAAGCTGGTGTTGCAGTTGGTTCTTTTTATAACTATTACGAGAGTAAAGAAGCCATTTTTCTAGACATCTATATAGATGAAAACAACCGTGTTCGCCAAGCTATGATCGAAGAACTGGATTGGGAAATTGACATGATCGACCTCATTGGTCAACTATTTGCTCAGTCCAGAACTCTCGTTTCTTCCAATAAAATCCTTGCAGAATGGTACAATCCTGCCATCGCAGATGAGTTGCACAGCTACTATTCCTCGGAAGAAGGCAAAGTCGCAAATCCTTTTCATCAGTTTCTAGTTAAAACTTTTACAAATCGTATGCAGACTGAAGGGTACTCGCCAGAAAAGATTCAAAATATTTTACAGGTTTATAATCTTTTTTACTATATGGATATGCATATCACGGAAAATGATTTTCCAGATATTGGCAAAACTGTTGAAATACTTGCAACCAACTTCATTAAAGGAGTTCTAAAATAAAGAATGGATTTCTTTATTTTTTGAAAAGATATGAATGAATTATTTTATAGTTCATTCATAAAATTAAGAATGGGAGTCATAAAAAATGAAAAGAGGTAAAAAAATGTTTATTATCATTCTATCAACACTTGGAGCGCTATGTATTATAACTTGGGGTGCCATCGCTTATCTTGGACGAAGCCATACATTATCGATAAAATCCATCGAAAATCCCAGCGGAGATCTACATTTAATTCATATCACAAAACCGAGTCATCAAATCTGGAAAGCTGGGGCTTATGCTAAGTTTACACTCCCTGATACCTCGTCTACTGCTAGTAAATATGAAGCTAAGGGAGAGCAAACCAGTCGATGGCTAACCATTGCCTCCACACCTGATGAAGATGAAATTCTCATTTTGACTCATAATAGTGGAAGCAACTTTAAGAACACCTTGACACATTTACCGGCTGGCAGTGAGATTGAGATGAGTTGGTTGGATTCCTCTTTAACCATTAAAGATACGAATCAGCCACTAGTTTGCTTTGCATCTGATGTTGGTATTTCTACTTTACGTCCCCTCATCAAAGAATGGGCTGGTAAATCTCCGATTATTCTCAACCATTTTGATAAAGGAGTTACTGTTTTCGATAATGAGATGAAAGAACTGGCTCAAAAAAAACCGAATTTTACTTATAAAACTAGCGATGATTTTTCTCAAAGTCAAGAATTTTTAAAACGTGCTATTGATGAATACGGCAATCAAGCCAGCTATCTCATCACAGGTCAGCCTGATGATGTTAAAGAGATGAAGAATTTTTTAAAGGAAAATGGGATTGATAGCAATAACATACAAGTAAGCTCGTTTAGAGGTTTGAAATAGGAGCAATCTATCTTCTATGTATTTCAATCAAACCCTACTAGCTAATTCTAGGTAAATGTGATAGGATAAACATAGAGAAAGGAGCTTTTATGGCAAATATTTTTGACTACTTAAATGATGTAGCATACGATTCCTTTTATGACCTCCCCGTGAATGAGTTAGATGTTCTTGCCTTGACTGAATTAACCTATCTTGCTTTCGATGATGTAGTCACCCAAGAACCAAAGCGTCTCATAGATCTAGCACCCCAAATTCCTAGAGAAACGACGATGTTGACCAATAAAAACCGTCTCCAGTTGTTGGATCAACTCGCTCAACACAAACGCTTTAAAAATTGCAAGCTCTCAGACTTTATCAACGATATCGATCCTGAATTACAAAAACAGTTTGCGGCCATGACTTATCGTATCAGTCTCGATACTTATTTGCTTGTTTTTCGCGGAACGGATGACAGCATCATTGGTTGGAAAGAAGATTTCCATATGACCTATATGAAGGAAATCCCTGCTCAAAAACATGCCCTCCAGTATTTAGAGAACTTTTTTGCCCAACATCCTAACCAAAAGATTGTCCTAGCGGGACACTCAAAAGGGGGCAATCTAGCTGTTTATGCCGCCAGTCAACTTGATCCAAACTTGCAGAAAAACATTATCGCTGTCTATACTTTTGATGCACCTGGACTTCACAAGGAACTAACCGAAACATCAGGCTATCAAAACATGATGGAAAGAACGAAAGTGTTTGTCCCACAAGGTTCTATCATCGGGATGATGCTGGAAATTCCGGATAAAAAAATCGTTGTTCGAAGCACTGCCTTAGGTGGCCTTGCTCAGCACGACACCTTTAGTTGGCAGGTTGAAGACAAGCACTTTGTCCAACTGGACGAGACCAATAGTGACAGCCAGCAAGTCGACACTACTTTCAAGGAATGGGTTGAGACGGTCCCTGATACGGAACTGCAACTCTACTTTGACCTCTTTTTTGGAATCATTCTCGATGCAGGCATCTCTTCTATCAACGTTCTTTCTTCCTTCAAGGTCATTGAACACATTCGCCATCTCTTTGTCCAAGCTCAATCCCTCACTCCCGAAGAAAGAGAAACCATGGGACGACTAACCCAACTCTTGATCGACACCCGCTACCAAGCTTGGAAAAATCGAGAATAGACAAAAACCAACTAATCATTAGGTTAGTTGGTTTTTTGTTTAAGAAACTAATGGACACTATTTAGAATTTCGAGTATAGAATTAGTCTTCTTTTTTCTTGCGAGACACAAGTCCAAATCCGCTCATCAAACCAAGTACTCCTAGAGCTGCCAAAGCTGCATGATCTTCCGTACCAGTATTAGGTAATTCTTTGGTTGCTTTAGTAGTTGGAGATTGCTCAGTCGGTTTTTGTTGAGGGGCAGTAACAACTTTTTCGTAGACATGTTCCGTGTCGCCGTTTGGAAGTTTCTTAGTCTCTACGAAGCGGTAGCCTGGAATATCCTTCTTAGGTTGTTCACCGTCTTCGGTTGGATGACCTGGAATTTCATTCCCTTCCTTATCCTTATGACTAGTCTTAACCTTCTCATAAACGTGTTCTGTGTCACCATTTGGCAGTTTCTTAGTCTCTACGAAGCGGTAGCCTGGGATATCTTTCTTCGGTTGTTCACCGTCTTCGGTTGGATGTCCTGGAATTTCATTGCCTTCCTTATCCTTATGACTGGTCTTCACTTTTTCGTAGACATGTTCTGTGTCACCGTTTGGAAGTTTCTTGGTCTCTACGAAGCGGTAGCCTGGAATATCTTTCTTAGGTTGTTCACCGTCTTCGGTTGGAACTAATGTATTCCCCTTAGTATCTACAAATGAAGTAATTGGACGTACAGTTGGAGTGTATTTTGCAGTTATTTCTGTTCCGTTCTTATCAACTCGTTTGACTGTAACTCCTGAAGTCTTCCCAACAAAGTCTTTTTCTGGTGTGAAAGTTACCACACCATTTTCATCAATGGTATAAGTTCCTTCTCCCTGAACAACTTTCTTAGTCGTGCCATCATTAAAGGTTGGTTTTACTTTTTCATCAATTTCAACAGTCTTCTCTACACCATTTATTGTAACTTTACCACCAGTAAAAGTTGGTGTACCGTTTTGTGTTTGCCCTTTAGGACCTTCAGATTCATCATCTGTAGAAGTTGGTTTAACAGGTATTACAGTTGGAGTATACGTTGCTGTAGCAGTTGCTGTAATATCAGAATCATTAGCATCTTTTCCTAATTTTGCAGTAAGTGAAACTGTGACAGGTGTTGCTGTACCTGTAAATGTCTTCAATGGAACAAAGGTTACTCTGCCTGTTTCATTATCAATTGAGTAGATACCCTGACCATCAATTGTTAGAGTATCAACAAATCCACCTGTTTTTGGATCTACTAACTTAGCAGGCGAAGAAGCACTTGGTTTTACTGGTGATCCATCTCCAACAGATGTAAAGGTTGGAGTTCCTTTTTGAGTAGCACCTTGAATATCAGTCGAAGTCACATTATGTCCTTCAATCGTATCAGTTACTGTAATATGGTAGGTTGTTGTAGCGGTTGATGAATCAACTCCATGGTCAACTCCCGACTCAGTTCCACCGATTGTTGCTTCAGTAGTATAATTTCCATTACTATCAATAACATCAATCTTAACAGTATATACTCCTACTTCATTTAAGCTATATCCACTAGCAATATTATAGTTATTTGCATCTTGTTTGGTATCAAATACTTTTTGAATTCCTGAAGGCGATGTTACTGTGATTCGAGTGATATAGGTAGTTTTTCCATATTTAGTATCTTCAGAGTCTGAGATGCTTACTGCAGCTTTTGCTTCATTACGAAGGTCAACAGCTGTACCTTTTGTTGAAGTATAATCTTTTGAAGATGCTGTTGGTTTTGTATTTATAACCGTTGCCACACCCGTATTTGTGGCAATTGTCCCTCTAATAATACCACCAAATCCTGACTTAGTATGAACTTCCCAAGAGTCATTTCCTAGCTTAGTAGCAGTCACTTCTGTTCCATCAGACGACGCCCAGATATTTGAATGTTTATCGTAAGTGACAGTTACTGACATTCCATCTCCTACCTGATTAGTATTCTTAGAAACATAAATCGTTTCTGGACGAGTTGGCGTTTCGACACTTATCACTTTCCCAGCACTATCCAGCTGTCGGATGTACTCATAGATATAAAATTTCATACCACCGTCTTGCTGAGCTTCTGTATACACTTGACGTTTAGTCCATCTTGTCGTACCATCACCATTCAGTGTTTTACTTTCAGCATAGTCGCCCGATAACTCCCAGTGTCCGGTAGCCTTATTAAAAGTAGCAGTATGTTTTTGCCCATCCGTTCCATTTAACTCAACTTGTTCACGTAAGAAAGTCCCCTTAACATTTTCAACAGATGCGTCGACTTTAATATTGTCCACACCAACTTTGGCAGTCGCCTCTGATGTCACAGGAATATTAAAGACTGTATCGGAATCTACAATACCTAATTCTTGATTTTCAGAAACAGCTGTGTTGGTTGAAGCACTGTCTACGAGCCATTTGCCATTAACTGCTTTTAGATTGGTTACAGTACCATCAGGCATTGTTACCTTAGCACTTGATGCACCTTTAGAAATTTTAACTGGTACCACTGTTGAGTAAGTTTCAACGTTTTGAACCTCAACCTTTGGTTTCACGACTAATGTTACAGTAGCATGTGCTTCTTGTCCAGATTGGTTCCAGACATTATTATTAGCCAATTTATCATAATCTTTTGCAAATACGGAGACTGTGTAAATTCCTGCTTCAGTTAATTTTCCAGAAATGATTCCTCTCCCCATATTCGTTTGATCAGCAGCTTGCTCATCAGAAGTACTGTTTGCAACACTATAGCTAGTACCTGGAATTAGGACTTTAGAATCATCTAATTGTTCACCAATGGTGTTATATCCTGAAACTCCTGTCACTGCTCTAGAAAATCTTTGAGGCACTCTTACAACTTTTCCTTCAACCGTCGTGTAGTTATAAGTTCCTCGACTATTTGCTGGTGTTGCACTAGCACCTGATTCGTCATAGAATTGAATGTTTACATTAGCATCATCACCTACTTTACGATCATAACGCTCAGAGTCTGACTTTATTTTAGGAGGCGTGCTATCTTGCCACCCGACCCAACCAGCACGAAGATTCTGAATTTGGAAAGTTACTGTTCGACCATCTGTATTGGTCGCAGTAATATTAAATCGTAAATCATAAACTCCATTTTCAATATCCGCTATAACTTTTCCTTGAATTGTGTCTGTTTCTGAATCGTATGTCAAGCCCGGCACAAGGTTAGTTGGGGTTACAGAAGTTAAACTCCAACCAGCTTGCTTGGCACTTTCAGAAACAGCAATACGATTTTTCAAACCTTTAATATATACACAATCAATTCCTTGTTCATAACCATAGCCATAAATTTCTGTAGCTAAATATTCATAGCCACCATTAGCAGAGTAAATCGAAGTTGCAGCATTTGAAATTCTTGACCCATCCGCACGAAGTTTGTTTCTCCAAAGAGGTGCTTCTTCTGCTAATTTTTTAGCAGCATCAGGAGTTAATGGATAGTCTACACGTCCTTTGTTATTATGACCAGTTTTTCCACCTTGTTCTGTATGCATCCCATTTCCAGCATTTGTATCATTGCCAACTCGCTGATTAGAATAGACTTCTATCTCTAACCCTGTAGCATCAGTACCTGTAATTAATTTAATTTCTTGGACTGGAATCGTATAGGTATCCTTACCTGTATGATTTGAAGCATTTATTTCTGAGACACGAGAGACATTTGTCCCTTCTTCAGCATAGAAATCTTGAGCAGCCAAAGCTACTCCAAAACTCCCGTCTTTTCCAACACCCGCTTTCTTCAGATCATTGTAGACAGCAAGAATAGATTCATTTAAGCGAGACAATTGATCATTGATTTGTTTAGCTGTAAGGGCATCATTCGCTAAGACTTTTTTAGTTTCTGCAATAACTTCCTTATTATTAGCTATCGCCGCCTCAATTGCCGCTTTGTTTTGACCCTCAAGCTTATTTTTCCGGACTGCTTCAGTTGCTAAAACATTGGTTACCTCAGCTTCAGAAGTAACTTGTTCTAAGACTTTTTTACCTTCTTGGACTGGTTTGACAGTTTCTTCTGTTTCTTTTGTTTCTTCTGCTTTTTCTGTAGATTCCGTTATTTTCCCAACCTCGACAGACTCAGCAAATACCGTAATTAAATCCTTAATCTTAGCAAGTTCAGTATCCACTTCCTCTTGCTCAACTATCTCTTTTGAGATGACAGATTTCGCAGAATCTAATAGTTCTTTAGCAGATGTTAGTACCAAGTCATCTATATTCTTTGCTGTTTTTACTTTCTCTTCAAGTTCTGTAATTTTTTTAACTAAATCCGTTTTATCAACCGTCTTAAGGGCAACTTCTTTTTCTTTTTTTATCGAATTTTCAGGTGTTTTTGTTTCCGTAGAAGATTCCGTATTCACTGTCGATGTTGAAACAAGCGTAGTATCTGTTCCTTGAAGTTCCATCGCTGATACTGCTCCATTGCCCAAAAACATCAAACCTGCTGAAATTGCTACTGATGCTACTCCTAAACTATACTTTCGAATCCCATATCGAATGTATTTCTCCATTCTAAAATCCTGTTTTCCACTCTTCATAAGATACACAACCTCCCTATTTTTATCATGTTGATATTGAAATATAGAAAAAACAAAACTTCTTTCTCTCCATAAAAAGGGTTTTAAATTTTGATATTTCAAAAGGATTATATCCTCATATTCAATATGCATATTCATACTAACATTTTCTGTTCTCTTTTTCAATATTTTTAATAATTTTATTTTAGAAAAATACAAAAATGATTTAATGGTAAATAATTTAAAAAACCAATGTTCATTTAAATTTACAGCGTTTAAATTCCCAGAGCTGTTTATCTTATAATTAAATAAAATACACTTTAATGTATCAATTTATTTTTAGAGTCTTGTAGAAGTTAAATTTTCCCACCCTTACATTGTTATAACAAAAAATTTTCTATAAGAAGTGCACAAATTTAACAGTATATTTCTTAGCCGTTATTTATAGATTATCATGAAGATTTGACTTAGAGGCCTAGATTCTAAACCTTGACTACAGATTCTTTTTTTGTTAAAATGTAACAAACCTTATTACATCAAATATAAGATAATACATGAAAGGACTTCTACTATGAAATCATTAAAAGGTATTTTATTTATCGGACTTAGTATGCTTCTGACCATTCTAGCTTGGCTCAGTTCAGGCGCTAGTCAGTTTCTAATCCCTGGTTTAGCTCTCACTACCCTCTCACTTACTTTTATACTAGCTAGCCGTTTACCCTTGCTTGAGGCTTGGTTTAACGGACTTGAAAAGATGTATCTAGCTCATAAATTCACTGCTTTTCTATCCATTCTCCTACTAACCCTACACAACTTTAGCATGGGTGGTCTCTGGGGCTCGCATTTGGCCGCCCAGTTTGGAAATATCGCCATCTATATCTTTATCAGCATTGTTCTGGTTGCCTATCTGGGACAGTACATCCAGTATGAAGCTTGGAGATGGATTCATCGATTGGTTTATCTAGCCTATATCTTTGGCCTTTTTCATGTTTTGATGATTATGGGAAATCGTCTCCTCTCCTTTAGTTTCCTAGGTCTTATCTTTGGAATCTATGCTCTTTTAGGCTTACTTGCAGGTTTTTATATTATTTTCCTTTATCAAAAGGTCGGTTTCACCTATCTTGGAAAAATCGTAGGAATCAAACGCCTCAACCACGATACGACTGAAATTGAAATAGAACTTAGTCATCCTTTCACCTACGAATATGGACAATTTGCCTTTCTAAAAATTTTCCAAAAAGGTTTTGAGACTGCTCCACACCCTTTCTCCATCTCTGGAGGACAAGGACGAACTCTTTATTTTACGATAAAAAACTCCGGTGACCACACCAAGAATATCTATGACAATCTTCAAGTTGGTAGCAAGGTTGCAGTTGATCGCGCCTATGGGCATATGACTATGGAACATGATCCAAAACAGCAAATCTGGATCGCAGGTGGAATTGGAATGACACCTTTCATCTCTTATATCCGGGAGCATCATATCCTAGACAGGAACGTTCGTTTCTACTATAGTTTCCGTGGGGAGGAAAATGCTGTCTACCTAGATTTACTTCGTGACTACGCCCATCAAAATGCTAACTTTGACCTGCAGCTAGTCGATAGCAATGAAAAAGGATACCTGACTTTGGATCAAGAAGAAATCCCTGACCAGACTACAGTCTATATGTGTGGACCTCTTCCTATGATGAAGGCCCTTGCCAAGCAAATTAAGAAAAAGAATCCCAAAGCAAAACTCATTTACGAAGGTTTCAAGTTTAAATAAGATCATTGTCCCTCTAACACAAAAGAGGGACTTTCTTTTCACTTTATTTCCCTCTTCTATGCTATACTTAGTTTAGTACATTCTTTGAGATTGGAGCCAGTATGAAAATCCATAAAACCGTGAATCCCGTTGCCTATGAAAACACTTATTACCTAGAAGGGGACCAACACCTGATTGTGGTTGACCCAGGTAGCCATTGGGAAGCTATTCGCAAGACTATCGAAAAAATCAACAAACCAGTCTGCGCGATTCTCCTGACCCACACCCACTACGACCATATTATGAGTCTGGACTTGGTTCGTGATACTTTTGGAAATCCCCCAGTTTATGTAGCAGAGAGTGAAGCTAGCTGGCTTTATACACCTGTAGATAATCTCTCTGGTCTCCCTCGTCATGATGATATGGCAGACGTGGTCGCAAAACCAGCAGAGCACACCTTTGTCTTTCATGAGGAATACCAGCTTGAGGAATTTCGTTTTACAGTTCTACCGACCCCAGGGCACTCTATTGGCGGTGTTTCCCTGGTCTTTCCTGATGCTCATCTAGTCTTGACGGGAGATGCCCTATTCCGCGAAACCATCGGACGGACCGATCTTCCTACCGGTAGCACGGAACAACTCCTCCATAGCATTCAGACGCAGCTCTTCACACTTCCTAACTACGATGTCTATCCTGGGCATGGTCCAGCTACGACTATCGCTCACGAAAAGACCTTTAATCCCTTTTTCTAGCAAGCAAAAAACCAAGGATAATTTCCTTGGTTTTTGTGTAGCTTCTATTTCTATGTCAATATTTGCTCAGAAGAATCAATATTGACTAGAAAAATAATTCAAAACTAATTAGCCGGATTCAATTCTTTCCAGTCAATGTTAGACAAATCAAGCTTTTCAGAAGAAATATCTAAAACTTGCTCTGCTTTTTCATTGCCACCGATTTGAATAGTTGCTTCTTTAATCTTCTGCACTCCGTTTTTATCGAACGAATATAGAGACAGGTTCATTTCTGGACGAGTTGACTGCCAGTCTGCATAAGAGACTTGACCATTTTCATAAATATCAAATCCTGAGCGAAAACCACCTGCAGAAGCTATATATGCTGTGTGAAGTAAGCTAGGTTGTTGATTTTCCAAATAATAAATGGCTGAAACAAATTTTTCATCACCAATAAGCAACTCGTCTTGACCATCCTTATTCAAATCAACAATTGCGTATTTCCAATCGGGTGCATTATGATAATCCATTCGAGAGAAAACTAGGCCATGTTCTTCTGAAGTAATCTTATCTTGTTTATTTTCCTTGTATAAATCTTCTCTATTACCTTGTTTTAAAAGGTCTATAAAGTGTTTATAGCGTTCAATCACTTCTTTATATAAATCTTGTCTGGTTTCTTTCTTATTTTCAGCAGTCGATTGCGATTCCTTGGTTGACGAGTCACTAGTATTTTCAGCCTTTGCTTCTGTTGATACACTAGTCTTATCGTCTTTGGAGACAGATGATAGTGCAGATGAAGGTTCTGTATTGTTCCTATTTTTATTGAGACCACAAGATGCTAAAACTGAAATCGAAAGAATAGCTGAAAGCGTCATTAAAAATTTCTTCATGTTAACCTCGATAGCATTGCATTTTCAGATGGATAAACTTCAAAAATGAATCATTAATCCCAAGATGATACTTGATTAAGGACTTACTTTACCAAATAATCACACGGTCCTCTGGTGAACGCCACATGCCGTCGCCTTCTTTGACATCGTATGTTGTAAAGAAGTCATCGAAGTTTGGTACTTGCACATTGACACGGAGTTTTGCAGGCGCGTGCACATCGACACTGGCCATGAGCTTCATCAACTCAGGACGACCTTTCATACGCCAGATACGAGCAAAGTTGTGGAAGAATTCTTCAGCTGAGAAGTCTGGTTCTCTCTTAGCAGCTTCAAGGGCTGCAGCAATTCCTCCCAAGTCAGCAACGTTTTCAGACACAGTTAGTTTCCCGTTGATTCTTGCACCGTAAGATTCTTGCCCATCAAACTGGTCGATAACTTTTTGTGTTTTTTCTTTGAAAGCAGTATAGTCACTCTCTGTCCACCAATCCTGGAGGCTACCATTTTCATCAAAGGACGCACCATTTGTGTCAAAGGCATGAGAGATTTCATGGGCAATAACAGCACCAATACCACCGTAGTTAGCTGAAGACGACTGATGCAAATCATAGAATGGAGCCTGTAAAATGGCAGCTGGGAAGACAATCAAGTTTTTCTGCGGATTGTAGTAGGCATTGACCATATGAGCTGGCATACCCCACTCCTTGTAGTCAACCGGTTGGTTCCACTTGCTCAAGCTGTGCTTGATTTCCACACGCGTAAAGGCTAGGGCATTCTCAAAGAGACTGGCAGTTTCATCCACTACTTTGTCCTTGTAGCGTTCTGGCAATTCCTCTGGATAACCGATATAAGGCTTGATGACATTGAGTTTGACAATGGCCTTATCTCGCGTTTCAGGCGTGAGCCAGTCGTTCTTGGCCAAGCGTTCCTTATAAATGTCAATCATAGTCGCTACTTTTTTCTCTACATCAGCCTTGGCTTCTGGGGAGAATTTTTCATGCGCATACCAGAGGCCAAGAGCCTGATTGAAAGGACCTTGAGCCAAGTGATAAGCTGCCTTGACCTTGTCCTGTGCTTCTGGCACACCTGAAAGGGCACGTCCGTAGGCACCTGACAAGATACGAATCTCATCTGTGAGATAGCTTGTTGATAGATTGACCACACCCAAAATCAAGGTTGCTTTGAGTAGAGGCCACGCTTCTTCACTATAGAATTGCTCTGCTGCTTGCCAGAAACGTTCTTCGTCTACGATAACCTTATCTGGAGTTTGTCCAAGGACTGCTTGGAAGAAATCATCCAAAGGTAGGGCAGGAGCGAATTTCTTGAAATCTTCATAAGCGTATGGATGGTATAGTTTGGCATACTCTGAACTTTCTTCGTTAGAAAGCACCACAGCCGCAATGCGACGGTCCAATTCCAATCGTTTCTCTAGTAAGTCTGCGATTTCCTCATCTGAAAAATCATAGGCTTTGAGAAGATTCGTAGTACTTTCCTTCCAAAGATTCAAGAGCTCCTCACGTTGAGGATGGTCTTCAGCATAGTAAGTCGTATCTGGCAAGATAGTTCCTGGTGCACTGGCCCAAAGAACATTGATTCTGGCATCCATAAAGTCTGGTGATACACCAAATGGAAGGAAGTTTGGCTTGCCTGCTAGTTCAAATTCTGCCAATTTGCTGGTGAAATCTGCAAAGCTCTCCAAATCTTGGTATTCCTTGAGCATTGGCAAAACAGGCTTAATCCCATCAGCTTCTCTCTTGTCAAAATCGCGTACCATACGATGGTACTTAACAAAGTTTGCGAGGATAGCATCCTCTGGGACCTCTTCACCGACCAACCACTTGTCCGTAGTCGCCAGCATCAACTCTTCAATTTCCTCGTCAAGGTCAATAAAACCACCTGTTCGAGATTTGTCAGCTGGAATGACAGCTGTTTTTTCCCATTCGCCATTGATTGCATCATAAAAATCGTCTTGATAACGTGTCATCTTGTTCTCGCTTTCATTTTTTCACTTATTCTTAGCTTAGCAAAAAACACTTGGGAATGCAATTAAAAATGGTCTCTCTTTTCACTTCATTTTTCAGTTATTATTTTAAATTTTTCAAAAATTAACTTGACTTAATTTTTTTTTTAAGGTATATTAAAAGACAGGAGGAATACAACTGTATGATACGTATCGAAAACCTCAGTGTCTCCTACAAAGAAACGTTGGCACTAAAGGATATTTCACTAGTGCTCCAAGGACCAACTATTACCGGGATTATTGGTCCAAACGGTGCTGGAAAATCAACTTTATTAAAAAGTATGTTGGGAATTATCCCACATGAAGGTCAGGCCTTTCTCGATGACAAAGAATTCAAGAAATCTTTACATCGAGTTGCCTATGTCGAGCAAAAAATCCATATCGACTACAATTTCCCTATCAAGGTCAAGGAATGCGTCTCTCTGGGACTCTATCCATCCATCCCACTCTTTCACACCTTAAAGGCTAGTCACTGGAAAAAAGTGGCAGATGCACTTGAAATCGTTGGGCTCTCAGACTATGCTGATCACCAAATCAGCCAGCTCTCCGGCGGACAATTTCAACGTGTGTTGATTGCCCGCTGCTTAGTGCAGGAAGCTGACTACATCTTTCTAGATGAGCCATTTGTCGGGATTGATTCGGTTAGTGAAGAGATTATCATGAACACGCTGAGAGACCTTAAAAAAGCTGGTAAAACAGTTCTCATCGTCCATCATGACCTCAGCAAAGTCCCCCATTATTTCGATCAAGTTTTGCTTCTCAATCGAGAATTAATAGACCTTGGTCCGACTAAAGAAACCTTTACCGAAGCCAATCTTAAGAAGGCCTACGGTAGCAAACTCTTTTTCAATGGAGGTGACCTATGATAGCAGAATTTATCGATGGATTGCAACATTTCCATTTCCTACAAAACGCCTTGATAACAGCTATAGTCATCGGAGTGGTTGCTGGAGCCGTGGGATGTTTTATCATCCTACGTGGGATGTCTCTCATGGGAGATGCTATCTCTCACGCAGTTTTGCCCGGCGTAGCCCTTTCCTTTATCCTAGGAATTGATTTCTTTATTGGAGCCATCATCTTTGGCTTGATGGCCTCCATCATCATTACCTACATCAAGGGAAACTCTATCATCAAGAGTGACACTGCCATTGGTATTACCTTTTCATCTTTCTTAGCCCTAGGTGTCATCTTGATTAGTGTTGCCAAGAGTTCGACAGACCTCTTCCATATCCTTTTCGGGAATATCCTCGCTGTCCAAGACATGGACATGTGGATTACCATTGGTGTGGGGGCAATCATTCTCTTGATTATCGGGATTTTCTTTAAACAACTATTGATTACATCCTTTGACGAGCTCCTGGCTAAAGCCATGGGAATGCCTGTCAATTTCTACCACTATCTGCTCATGGTGCTCTTGACCCTTGTGTCTGTCACCGCCATGCAAAGTGTTGGAACCATTCTTATCGTGGCCATGCTAATCACTCCAGCTGCGACAGCTTACCTTTATGCTAATAGCCTAAAGAGCATGATTTTCCTTTCATCAAGTCTCGGAGCCCTAGCTTCTGTTGTGGGACTCTTTATCGGCTATAGCTTCAATCTCGCAGCAGGATCGAGCATCGTGCTCACATCTGCCAGTTTCTTTCTCATTAGCTTCTTTATCGCTCCAAAACAACGATATTTGAAACTGAAACATAAAAAAATCAATAAATAAGGGGAGACCCTTTCTGGAGGAATCTAATGAAAAAATTAGGTACATTGCTTGTACTCTTTCTTTCCGTCATTGCTCTTGTAGCATGTGCTAGCGGAAAAAAAGATACGGCTTCTGGTCAAAAACTAAAAGTTGTTGCTACAAACTCAATCATCGCTGATATTACCAAAAATATCGCTGGTGACAAGATCGATCTTCATAGTATCGTTCCTGTTGGTCAAGACCCACATGAATACGAACCACTTCCTGAAGACGTTAAGAAAACTTCTCAAGCTGACTTGATTTTCTATAACGGTATCAACCTTGAAACAGGTGGCAATGCTTGGTTTACCAAATTGGTTGAAAATGCCAAGAAAACTGAAAACAAGGACTACTTTGCAGTTAGCGACGGTGTAGACATCATCTACCTTGAGGGCCAAAACGAGAAAGGCAAAGAAGACCCACACGCTTGGCTCAACCTTGAAAATGGGATGATTTATGCTAAAAATATCGCTAAACAACTGATTGCAAAAGATCCTAGCAACAAGGAATTCTACGAAAAAAATCTCAAAGACTATACTGAAAAACTAGATAAACTGGACAAGGAAGCCAAAGAGAAATTTAACAATATCCCTGCTGAGAAGAAACTCATCGTAACCAGCGAAGGATGCTTCAAATACTTCTCTAAAGCTTACGGTGTCCCAAGTGCCTACATCTGGGAAATCAACACGGAAGAAGAAGGTACACCTGACCAAATCAAGACCTTGGTTGAAAAACTTCGCCAAACAAAAGTTCCATCCCTCTTTGTTGAATCAAGTGTCGATGACCGTCCAATGAAGACTGTTTCACAAGACACAAATATCCCAATCTACGCACAAATCTTTACTGACTCAATTGCTGAAGAAGGGAAAGAAGGCGACAGCTACTACAGCATGATGAAATACAACCTTGACAAGATTGCTGAAGGTTTGTCTAAGTAATCCATTAAAAACGTCGTTCTCACATGAACAGGCGTTTTTTATCGCTTAATTTCCAGTCAAATCATTGGAAAAATCTGACAATTCTCGGTAAAATAAAAGAAAAAAGAATGGAGTAGTTTCATGACCACTTTTCTCGGAAATCCTGTAACTTTTACAGGTAAACAACTGCAAGTCGGAGACAAGGCACTTGACTTTTCTCTCACGACAACCGATCTCTCTAAAAAAACGCTAGCTGACTTTGATGGAAAGAAAAAAGTCTTGAGTGTTGTCCCTTCTATCGATACTGGTATCTGCTCAACGCAAACACGTCGATTCAACCAAGAACTAGCTAACCTCGACAATACCGTCGTTCTTACTGTTTCTATGGACCTACCATTTGCCCAAGGACGCTGGTGTGGGGCTGAAGGTCTTGACAATGCCATCATGCTCTCAGACTACTTCGACCATTCTTTCGGGCGCGATTATGCCCTCTTGATCAACGAATGGCATCTCCTTGCACGTGCTGTCTTTGTTCTCGATACTGACAATGTCATCCGTTACGTAGAATACGTTGACAACATTAACACGGAACCAGACTTTGAAGCTGCTATTGCTTCAGTGAAAGAACTGGACTAAAATCAAAGCCATTAGGGCAGAAGGCTAGAGAAATCTAGCTTTTTTTGATATACTAGATGGAGAGAAAAGACAAGAGGAAACGAATGACGCCAAATAAAGAAGACTACCTAAAATGTATTTATGAAATCGGTACGGAAATGCAAAAAATCACCAATAAGGAAATTGCTGCCCGTATGCAAGTCTCTCCACCTGCCGTAACAGAGATGATCAAACGCATGAAAAGTGAAAATCTCATCCTCAAGGACAAGGAGAATGGCTATCTATTGACAGATATCGGCCTCAAACTAGTCTCCGAACTCTATCGCAAACACCGGTTGATTGAGGTCTTTCTAGTTCACCATCTCGACTATACCAGTGACCAGATCCACGAGGAAGCTGAGGTCCTAGAGCACACTGTATCCGATCTCTTTGTAGAGAGACTGGATAAACTCCTGGGCTTCCCTAAAACCTGCCCCCACGGAGGAACCATCCCAGCCAAGGGGGAGCTATTGGTTGAAATCAACAACTTACCACTGGCAGACGTCCAAGAAGCTGGAACCTATCTCCTGACTCGCGTTCATGATAGTTTTGAACTACTCAAATATCTAGAAAAGCATGAAATCCATATCGGTGACCAAGTCAAAGTCAAGCAGTTTGATAATTTTTCCAATACCTTTACACTGGTCAACAAAGGTGAAGACCTCCAAGCTAGTATGGATATCGCCAAACAACTCTATGTCGAAAAAATCAACTAAGTCCTTATCCTTGAAAGAAATTCCTTTCAGGGATTTTTTATTATTTTAGTTGTAAGTTCCATTCGTTTGGTGTAGAATGAAGCTAGATAAAAGAAGGAGATCTTCCTATGAAAAAGCTCTTTAGAATCCATTTTGCAGCCATTGTAGTCAGCGATTTGCTACTGTTGGTAACTTTCAGACCCCGATACGAACTTTCTTTGGAGAGAGGCCTTATTTTTTGCTTCATTTTCATCCTTGCTAAAGGACTACTGCTATTTCGCTTGGTCAATCGACTCAAAAAACAGTTCTCTGAGATTGATCCTCAAATCAATAAAAAGATTCGCTTCTACTATTTAGGAGTGCTCATCAGCGATTTGCTATTATTTGTCTTTTTAGCCATCACTGGCCCTCAATATTTCTACTCTCTTACTCCAGTCTTTACTTCCTGTCATTCTACTTTATATTATATGACGGCTAGCCACCTAAGAGAAAACTATCCCGACTTTTACAACAAACACATCGCCTTCTGGGAGTGTCTATAAACAAAAACCAAGCCAACTGGGCTTGGTTTTCTTATCTATTTTTAGTATCAAGAATGATGGTAACTGGCCCATCATTTACCAGCTCCACCTGCATATCCGCTCCAAAGATGCCTGTCTGAACGGGCACTTCCTGAGCTAGCTTTTGGTTGAAAGCCTCATAGAAGGCAGCTGCCATATCCGGCTTGGCTGCACCTGTAAAAGCTGGACGATTGCCTTTCTTGGTATCCGCAAAAAGAGTAAACTGAGAAATAGAAAGGATTTCCCCCTCAATATCCTTGATAGACAGGTTCATCTTGCCTTCTGCGTCTGAAAAAATCCGCATATTGACAAGCTTTCTCACAGCATAGTCCAAATCTTCCTCTTGGTCCTCTGGGCCAACACCGACCAGTAATAAGAGTCCCTGATTAATTTTTCCATGAACCTGACCTTCGATACTGACTTGGGCTTTCTTGACTCGTTGAATGATGATTTTCATAATAGCCTTTCTAGTAACTGAAGGGAGAATTAGCCGTTGGTCCGTTTGACGGAGTAAACCTCTGGCACACTCTTAATCTTGTCCACGACTGTGGTCAGTGTAGAGAGGTTGGAAATACCAAAGGAGACATGGATATTGGCAAATTTCATATCTTTGGTTGGTTGGGCGTTAACGGTTGAGATATTCTTGGTCGTGTTTGAGAGAACTTGTAAAACATCGTTCAAAAGCCCTGTACGGTTGAGACCATAGATATCGATGTGGGCAGTGTATTCCTTGCTTGAGAATTGATCTTCCCACTCCACATCAAGGAGACGTTGCTCATAGTTTTCTTGGGCGCGGAGGTTCATACAGTCCACACGGTGAATAGCTACACCGCGTCCCTTAGTAATGTAGCCGACAATGTCGTCACCCGGCACTGGATTACAACACTTGGCAATCCGAACTAGGAGACCTGAAGCACCTTCAATGACCACACCACCCTCATGCTTAACCTTGAGGGTTTCTTTGTTTTCAACCTTAACTTCGCCACCTTTGACAAGCTCTTCTGCTTCCGCCTTGGCCTTAGCGCGTTCTTCCTCGCGGCGTTCCTTTTCGGTCAAACGGTTAAAGACGGTAATAGCACCAATTTCTCCAAAACCAATGGCTGCGTAGAGGGCCTCCTCTGTCTTGTAGCTAGTCTTTTGAAGGACCTCGTCCATATGACGCTTGTCCATAAACTTATTGGCTACATAGCCGTTTTCTTGGAACTGGGCCATCAACATTTCACGGCCCTTGTTAACGGATAATTCCTTGTCTTGATTTTTAAAGAACTGACGAATCTTGTTGCGCGCCTTGCTGGTCTTGACCATGTTGAGCCAGTCACGACTCGGACCAAAGGAGTTGGGGTTGGTGATAATTTCAACCTGATCCCCTGTCTTGAGCTTGGTTGTCAGTGGAACCATACGGCCATTGACCTTGGCGCCAGTCGCTTTTTCACCGACTTTGGTATGGATTTCATAGGCAAAGTCAATCGGTCCTGAATCTTTTGGAAGGGAACGAACTGCACCATCTGGAGTAAAGACGTAAATCTCCTCCGCCAGATAGTTTTCTTTAACAGAGTCCACAAATTCCTTGGCATCATCAGCCTGGTCTTGGAGCTCCATCATCTCCTTGATCCAGTTCATTCCAATAGCAGATTCCTTGCTGTTGACCTGCCCTTTAATGCCTTTCTTATATGCCCAGTGAGCTGCTACCCCGTACTCAGCCACTTCGTGCATTTCCTTGGTCCGAATCTGGAACTCAATCGGCCCTTTTGGCCCATAAACAGTCGTATGGATAGACTGGTAACCATTGGCCTTACGGTTAGCGATATAGTCTTTGAAGCGGCCTGGCATAGGTTTCCAAAGTTCATGCACATAACCTAGCATAGCATAGACATCACTCTGGGTATCCAAGATACAGCGAATGGCAATCAGGTCATAAATTTCCTCAAAGCGTTTCTTCTTATCCTGCATCTTGCGGTAGATCGAATAGATATGCTTAGGACGACCATAGATTTTCCCTTTGAGATTTCGTTCGGTAGCGTACTCTTCCAACTTGGTTACAACTTCGTCGACCAAAGCCTCACGTTCTCTGCGTTTTTCCTTCATCATGTGGGTGATCTTGTAAAACTCAGTTGGGTTGAGATAACGGAAAGATAGATCTTCTAACTCCCACTTGACGCTGGAAATCCCCAGACGATGAGCAAGTGGTGCGTAAATTTCCATGGTTTCTCTGGAGATACGTTCTTGCTTGTCCTTTCGCAGGTGTTTGAGAGTCCGCATATTGTGCAAACGGTCCGATAATTTAACCAAGATAACACGGATATCCTCAGACATGGCCATAAGCATCTTGCGGTGATTTTCAGCCAATTGTTCCTCGAGTGATTTGTACTCAACCTTACCAAGCTTGGTCACCCCATCAACGATAATCCGAACATCATGACCGAACTCTCTCTCTAGATCATCCAGTGTCGCGTCTGTATCCTCAACCACGTCATGCAAAAAACCACAGGCAACGGTTACTGCATCCAGCTTGAGCTTAGCCAGAATGCCTGCTACCTGAATGGGATGGATAATATAGGGCTCACCTGATTTCCGAAACTGCCCACTATGACAATCAACTGCGTAAATTAATGCTTTTTGTACAAAAGCAACGTCTTCCTTTGTTAAATATTCTTTCGTTAAAGCGACTACCTGATCGCCCGTCAAATTCACTTCTTTCGGCATCTATACTCTCCAATTCTTCCTACCATTTTATCACTTTTTTAAAGATATGAAAACTAGAAAAGCTCTGCAGTTCTATAATTTATTCCATTTCTTACAAGGATCTCAAAAAGAACAATAAACTTTAAACTGTTTTATTATTTCTATTTACTTTTATGATTAATGAGTGTATTTTATAAACAAACCAGCTATTTCCTATCATTTTTAATAAAATTTCTAAAAACATTCGTATTTAACTCGATTGATTGGCTTCCATCCTGTATAATAGAGTGAAACTATTTTTGAGGAGATTTTTATGTCATCATTTCGTAAACAAGCAGCCCTTTTAGGTCTGACTGCAGCTGTATTTGCAGCTTCTACTGCACAAGCAGATGAAAAAGCTACAAATCTAGATACTAGCACAACACCTAAACCAGTGGCAAACCAATCAGAGAAATCTGTTACAGCTACTGGAAATGAAAAGGCAACGGCATCTGAAAAAACGGACGTCCCTGTTAAACAAGATGAAAATGCTACTCCAGTAGCAAGCACTGAAATAACCCCTTCTAAAGAAGGAAGCCTTGCAGACGACAAAGCCCTTCAACCAACAGAAGGACAGGAAGTCGATGTCCGCATCCTTGCAACAACTGACCTTCACACCAATTTAGTTAACTATGATTATTACCAAGACAAACCCGCTGAGAACGTTGGACTAGCAAAGACAGCTGTTCTCATCGAAGAAGCTAAAAAAGAAAATAGCAATACACTTCTTGTAGATAATGGAGACACCATCCAAGGAACGCCACTTGGAACTTACAAGGCCATCGTTAACCCAGTCAAAGAAGGGGAACAGCACACTATGTATGCAGCACTTCAAAAGCTCGGTTTTGAAGCTGGTACACTTGGAAACCATGAGTTTAACTATGGTTTAGACTACCTCAAACGTGTCATTGATACAGCTGGAATGCCGATTGTCAACGCCAATGTTGTAGATCCTAAAACGGGCGCTTATGTCTACGACCCCTATAAAATCATCAGCAAAACCTTTGTTGATAAAACTGGTCGCAAAACGACCGTCAAAATTGGGGTGACTGGAATCGTTCCCCCTCAAATTCTCAGCTGGGATAAGGCCAACCTTGAAGGAAAGATTCAGGTCAATGACTCTGTAGAAGCTATTCAAAAGATTATCCCTGAAATGCGCAAAGCAGGTGCAGACATCACTCTTGTACTCTCTCACTCAGGTATCGGAGATGATAAGTACGAAAAAGGAGAAGAAAACGAAGGCTATCAAATTGCAAGTCTACCTGGTGTGGATGCAGTTGTAACAGGGCATTCTCACGCCGAATTTCCAAGTGGAAATGGCACTGGCTTTTATGAAAAATATGCTGGTGTTGATGGCGTAAATGGTAAAATCAACGGTACTCCTGTAACCATAGCTGTGAAATATGGGGACCACCTCGGTATTATCGACCTTAACCTTATCTACAAAAACGGAAAATGGACTGTTGCCAACAGCAAAGGCTCTATTCGTAAGATTCACACTAAGTCCAAAGACGCTGATGAACGAATCAAAGAAATTGCCAAAACAGCCCACGAAGGAACCATCCAATACGTTCGCCAACAGGTCGGAACAACAACTGCACCGATCACGAGCTATTTTGCCCTTGTCAAGGATGATCCATCTGTTCAAATCGTCAATAACGCACAAATCTGGTATGCTAAGAAAGAACTAGCAGGAACTCCTGAAGGAGGTCTTCCTATTCTCTCGGCTGCGGCACCATTTAAGGCGGGAACCCGTGGAGATGCTACTGCCTATACAGATATTCCAGCTGGCCCAATCGCCATCAAAAACGTAGCCGATCTCTACCTCTACGACAATGTCACGGCCATCCTAAAAGTCACTGGAGCTCAACTCAAAGAATGGTTGGAAATGTCTGCTGGTCAGTTCAACACGATTGATCCAACTAAAAAAGAAGCGCAACAGCTCATCAATCCAAGCTACCGTACTTATAATTTTGATGTGATTGACGGTGTAACCTATGAGTACGATGTCACCCAACCAAATAAATACGATCGCGAAGGTAAGTTAATCCACCCTGATGCTAGTCGTGTCCGCAATCTAAAATACCAAGGAAAAGATGTCCGTCCAGATCAGGAATTCATCGTGGTAACCAACAATTATCGCGCAAATGGTAAATTCCCTGGTGTTCGTGATGCTAGCATCAATCGTCTCCTCGGATTTGAAAATCGCCAGGTTATCATCAACTATATCCTCGATGTAAAAAATATCAACCCAAGTGCAGATAAAAACTGGCACTTCACAAATAGCATAAAAGGGTTGGATGTTCGTTTCTTGACAGCTGATAAGGCCAAAGACTTAGTCGGCACAGATGGTGACATTCAATATCTAGCTAGCTCCGACCAAGAAGG
This sequence comes from Streptococcus sp., assembly GCF_030528045.1. Classification (GTDB taxonomy): domain Bacteria; phylum Bacillota; class Bacilli; order Lactobacillales; family Streptococcaceae; genus Streptococcus. The sequence continues at coordinate 70,906 of NZ_JAUMZR010000001.1, read as the reverse complement.
GTTCGGCGAATACCGCCTTCTCTATGTAGAGCCTAAAGCTGAACCTGCAGAAACAAATCACCACGAAGTCCAAGATACGCAGGGACAAAATCAAGGCGATGCAATCACTCTTTCAAACGGTGGGCAAACTATTATTTTACCAAGCGCTCATAATCCAGTAGCTACTACTCTACCAAATACAGGTGAGAAAACGTCTATCCTAACCTTCCTAGGTGTCATTCTAGCGGGGCTTGGACTTTCTCTCAAGAAAAAGGAAGAATAACATAATAGAAGCAAGGCGAGACTCGTCCTGCTTCTTTTTAACCAGCAAAAACACTGCCAGATTTCTCTAGCAGTGTTTTGACATTTCATTTGCTTAGTAGACTGTTTTTTCAGTTTCTACGTCGAAGAAGTGTGCTTTGTTCAAGTCAAATCCAAGTTCAACCGTTGCACCTGTTTGCAAGTAGTCACGAGCATCCACTTTTGCAACAAATTCGTCTTTACCAACTTGGCAGTAAAGGTGAGATTCTGAACCAAGCAATTCTGATACTGAGATAGTAGCTTTGATAACTGATTCTGGGAATGTTTCAAGGAAAGCGGGTTCTGCGTTCACATCTTCTGGACGGATACCGAAGATCAATTCTTTTCCTTCGTAGCCTTTGTCACGAAGAACTTTCAAAGCACCTTCTGGTACTTTCAAACGGAAACCGTCAGAAACAATTTCGCTACCAACCAATTTTACATTGATGAAGTTCATAGCTGGGCTTCCGATAAATCCTGCTACAAATTTGTTAACTGGATTTTTGTAAACTTCTTGAGGGGTACCGATTTGTTCAACACGTCCGATAGTACCTGTACCAGCAGGGTTCTTAGTAGCTGACATGATAACAATACGGTCTGCAAGAGTCATCGCTTCTGTTTGGTCGTGGGTTACGTAGATAGTTGTAGCTCCGATACGACGGTGAATTTTCGCAATTTCAGCACGCATAGATACACGAAGTTTAGCATCCAAGTTTGACAAAGGTTCGTCCATCAAGAACACTTTTGCATCACGGACGATGGCACGACCCATGGCAACACGTTGACGTTGACCACCTGAAAGGTCAGCTGGTTTACGATCCAAGAATTCCTTCAAACCAAGAATTGCTGCCGCTTCTTGCACACGTTTGTCGATATCTTCCTTGCTATATTTACGCAATTTCAAACCGAAAGCCATGTTGTCATATACAGTCATGTGTGGATAAAGAGCGTAGTTTTGGAATACCATGGCGATGTCACGGTCTTTTGGAGCTACGTCGTTGACAACCACGCCATCGATAGATGCAGTACCTTCTGTGATATCTTCAAGACCAGCAATCATACGAAGAGTTGTTGATTTACCACATCCTGAAGGACCTACGAAAACGATAAATTCTTTGTCTTTGATGTCCAAGTTGAAGTCTTCAACTGAGTAGTGTTCGCTGTTTGGATATTTTTTGTAAATGTTTTTAAGATTTAATTCTACCATCGAAGTGAACTCCTTTTGTCTTTTGATAGTTTTATTATAGATGAAAACGCTTTACTTTTCTATGGCAAGGTGACCAAAAAAATAAAAAAGTTCTGTGCAACTTGCACAAAACTTTAAACAATATCTGGTAAAATCAACTGATAACACAAGGTCAAATCTGTCAATTCTTTCAACTGTAGCCCTGTTAACTCTTCCCATTTATCAATCTTGTATTGGAGAGAATTGCGGTGCAAGTAGAGTTGCTGAGCTGTCTTAGTTAGGACTGCACTATTTTCCCATAAGGAGAGAATGATTTCCTGAATTTGATCCTGATCCAAAATCATCTGGTGTAGATAATCTTTGATCAAACCAAGATCCACCATTTTTTCACCCATACTCCAAAGGTAAAGTTGAGAAAAAGTATGGAATCCTTGATGACCTTGACGCCACCAGTTTTTAAACAAGTCGCGTTCAGCTTTGATGAGATCTGTCAGACTCTGATTTCCTATTTGCGACCAGACCTGACCAAGCATAATAGACAGACGCACCCCAAAGTCGTATTCTACAGCTTCCAAGGTATCTGTCAAGATTGAGCGAACCGAGGTATACTTGTCCTGTTGGAGAACAAATAGGTAATCCTGAGCTCCCACCTGAAGCACTGTCTCGCAATTAGGAAAGAGGGTTCTCATCATATCCAACCAAGAAGTCAAGTTTTCCTGTTGGAAGTAGGAAAGATGGCAATAAACCAGCTGAATCTTTTTGAAAGTTTGCGGTGCCTGCCCCTTCCCCTCGATCAGATAGGGATACCAAGGATTGAGCGAGCGAGCCTGCTCCTGCTGGGTTAAAAGGGCAATTAACTGCTTTTCACGTTCGCTGAGCCCAGCTTCTTCCAGTAAAATCCACTGCTGAGAAGCTAAAGGGAGAGTAAGATAGCCTGGTTTCTCTACTGGCTGATCTGAAATCTGAGTTTCAGGGAACCAGTCTTGTAATTCCTTTGCAATCATATTCTAGCCCTCCACTTTTTGGATGCACCAAGAAATTATGATCTCTAGGCGCTCCACATTTTCAGTCAGATGGAGATAGCCCATCACCGCCTCAAAGCCAGTAGACATGCGGTAAGTCACCACATCAGCATTTTTAGCCTTTGTATGACTATTGGTATTGCGACCTCGTTTGTAGATTTCTTCTTCTTTTTCCGTCAGGACTTGCTCTTCCAACATGAGGGCAATCAAGTGAGCTTGAGCCTTGGCTGACACATACTTAGTTGCCTCTTGGTGGAGTTTGTTGGGTTTGGTCATGCCTTTAAGGATGAGATGGCGACGGATATACATGGAATAAACCGCATCTCCTTCGAAGGCAAGCGCAATCCCGTTAATGAGATTGACATCAATCACGAGTCCACCTCACTCCATCCTTGGTGTCAAGGAGATTAATTCCTTGAGCCGCCAATTGGTCACGGATTTGGTCTGCTGTCGCAAAGTCACGATTAGCACGCGCTTCTTGACGTTTTTGGATCAAGGCTTCGATCTCTGCATCCAAAACTTCCTCAACAAAGACAATTCCAAAGACTTCCAACATAGCCGCAAGAGCTTCCTTAACACTTGCATCATAGCTTCCTGAGTTGATCCATTTGGCCATTTCAAAGACAACTGTGATACCGTTGGCAGAGTTGAAATCCTCATCCATAGCGGCAACAAACTTATCTTTAAAAGCCTGCAACTCTTGAGCATCTACAGTTCCAGAAAAAGGTTGCTCATAAGTGTTTTTTAGATACTTAAGATTGGTCTCGGCATCACGCACTGCTTTTTCCGTAAAGTTGATAGGTTTACGGTAATGCTGAGTGGCAAAGAAGAAACGCAACACTTGCCCATCAAGAGTTTTAAGGGCATCGTGTACGGTTATAAAGTTGCCCAAGGACTTAGACATCTTGACATTGTCGATATTGACAAAGCCATTATGCATCCAGTAGTTAGCAAAAGTCTTGCCTGTTTTTGCTTCTGACTGGGCAATTTCGTTGGTATGGTGAGGGAACTCCAAATCAGCTCCACCACCGTGGATATCAATAGTATCGCCCAAAATCTCTGTTGACATGACCGAACACTCGATATGCCAGCCCGGACGACCAGGTCCCCAAGGACTATCCCAGGAAATTTCGTCTGGTTTTGCAGCTTTCCAAAGGGCAAAGTCTACAGGATTTTCCTTGCGAGCTGTTTCTTCATCGGTACGACCTGAAGCACCTAGCTCCAAATCTTCCAAGGTTCTATTGGCCAACTTGGCATAGTTGTGGGATTTTTCAACACGGAAGTAAACATCCCCTTGACTCTCGTAAGCATAACCTTTTTCAATCAAGTCTTCCACAAAACGGATGATGTCAGCCATAAACTCTACCACACGAGGATGGCGAGTCGCAGGCTTGACGCCCAAAGCCGTCACGTCCTCACGAAAGGCAGCGATGTACTTGTCCGCAACCTCCTGAGGCGTGATACCTTCTTCTTTGGCACGGTTGATAATCTTATCATCCACATCCGTGAAATTGGAAATATAGGCAATCTCGTAGCCACGGTATTCGAAATAACGACGAATGGTGTCAAAAGCCATCGTTGAACGAGCATTCCCCACGTGGATATAGTTGTACACGGTTGGCCCACAGACATACATCTTAACCTTACCGTCCTCAATCGGGACAAAGTCTCGCAAATTACGAGACATGGTGTCGTAGATTTTAATCATAAAATAATAGTCAGGAAAACCAAAATCCAAGAACACTTAGTTTCATCACTAAGAGTTCAATTGAATTTCAGTCCGAATGTCTCTAGACTTCGGAATCCCTTGCTCCTTTCTCGTTCAAATAAACCACCTGGGTCTGTTTGACAAAACCGATTTTTTCATATAAGCGTTTGGCACCGACGTTGCTATCCTCTACTGCAATCTGAAATTCCTTATCATTTTGCTCAATTAGTTGGTTAACAAGGGATTTTGCTAAGTAGCTTTCATAGCCTTTCCCACGTTCAGGTTCAGATATTGCTAAACCGTAGAAGTAATTCGTATTAGTCGATAAATCTACCGTGCAAGTTCCAATAACCTGACCGTCTTTTAACAAAATATATAAGCGACTTTCTAGATCCCTCAGAGCTTTAGCAACATATCTATCCACAATCTCTCTAGACTCATGTTCCTCTGAAAACGCCTGAAATTTTAACTGGCTAATTTGCTCCTGATACGAACTATCTGCTAATAAAACTTCAAGATTAGAAAGTTTTGCTAACTGATAAGGTCTTCTATCCTTACCTAACCAGGTTTCTGTCTCTTCATCCTCGACCAATCCCCAGTCACTGACAGAATCAGGATGACGCTCTAGAAAAATACGTTCTGTCTGAAAAGTCACTGAACGAATAGGGAAAGAAGCTGTTTCTTTCTCAAAACTCGTAAACAAAGCACGCGCAATTCCCTGACGACGATAATCTGGATGAACCAGTATCGTCACTTCTACATCTTGATCATCAGCATAGACAGTTAAGAGACCAACAAGTTCGCCTTTTTCATAATAAAGGAAAAAGGCGGGCATGTTTGGGTCAAAATTAAGCATGTTAGAGAGATAGGGATCACGATAGGTACCGTCATAGCTTTGGCAACAGTTAATTAGTTTTTTCGCCTCAGATAGCTCCTCTTGGCTTAACTTGTTTCTTGCTTGAATCATATAGGTATCCTCTACAATCCAGACGATCTGTGACTGGCTTCTTTAGCCTGCTCGAGTTTATTGACGTAGTACTCACGTTTTTCTTCGACTTCGTGAATGACCGGCTCATCCTTCTTACCATGAACACGGACAATCTTAGCAGGAATACCGACAACTGTCACATCACTAGGTACATCTGCCACGACTACTGCAGCTGCACCAACCTTGGCATTTTCACCGATTTCTACCGGTCCGATAACTTGGGCATGGGCCGATATGAGAGCTCCTTTACGCACAGTCGGATGGCGTTTGCCAACATCCTTCCCTGTTCCACCAAGAGTCACTCCGTGATAGAGAAGAACGCCTTTTTCAACAATCGCTGTCTCTCCAATTACCAATCCTGAACCGTGGTCGATAAAAACACCTGAGTCAATCTGGGCACCCGGATGAATCTCGATTTGGGTCCAAAAACGCCAAAACTGACTGTGCATCCGAGCCAGGAGTTTGAAGCCATGCTTCCAGAGAAAATGCGAGAGACGGTGGGCAGCTAAGGCCTTGACACCTGGATAAGTCAGCAAAACTTCCAAACTGTTGCGTGCCGCTGGATCATTTTCTTTTACAATATCAATGGTTTCGCGCCACCATCCCATACATTTCTCCTTTTCTTATTCTGAATCTTTTGGTGTTTCTGTAACTTCTTTCTTAGGTTTGTGGTCCTTGTGATGACGTGGACGGTGAGGTCGCTCAGACTTTTCGCCTTTTTCATCATGCTCAGGTTTTGGCGGACGAGGAAGAAGAACTTTCATAGAGGCATCGATACGGCCTTTTTCATCAATCTTGATAACCTTAACATCGACTTCATCACCGATAGCTACCAAGTCCTCGACACGGTTGGTACGAGTCCAAGCCATTTCAGAAATGTGAACGAGGGCATCTGTCTTGTCAAAGAGGTTGACAAAGGCACCAAATTTCTCGATACGGACAACCTTGGCATGGTAAACTTCATCCACTTTGGCTTCACGAACCAAACCAGCGATGATTTCTTTGGTTCGGTTAATGGCATCTTGGTCGCTTGAGTAGATAGATACATTACCTTCTTCATCAATATCGATTTTAACGCCTGTTTCAGCGATAATCTTGTCAATAGTTTCGCCACCCTTACCGATGACAATCTTAATCTTGTCCACATCAATCTTGATGGTATCAATTTTCGGTGCAGTTGGAGCCAATTCTGGACGAACTTCTGGAATGGTTGCTTCAATCACATCAAGGATTTCAAAACGAGCTTTCTTGGCTTGAGCAAGGGCCTCAGTCAAGATTTCTGCAGTAATTCCTTGAATCTTGATATCCATTTGAAGAGCTGTAATCCCGTCACGAGTACCAGCAACCTTAAAGTCCATATCTCCAAAGTGGTCTTCCAACCCTTGGATATCTGTCAATACTGTGTAGTTATTTCCATCTGAGATAAGACCCATGGCAATACCAGCTACCGGTGCCTTGATTGGCACACCACCAGCCATAAGGGCAAGCGTTCCCGCACAGATAGAGGCTTGAGAAGATGAACCGTTTGATTCTAAGACTTCTGCTACCAAGCGGATTGCGTATGGAAATTCTTCCAAGCTTGGCAAGACTTGAGCAAGAGCACGTTCACCGAGAGCCCCATGACCAATTTCACGACGACCAGGCGCACCGTAACGACCAGTTTCCCCTACAGAGTATTGAGGGAAGTTATAGTGGTGCATAAAGCGTTTCTTGTACTCTGGATCCAAACCATCGATGATTTGAGTTTCACCCATTGGAGCCAAGGTCAAGACTGAAAGAGCTTGCGTTTGTCCACGAGTGAAAAGGCTAGAACCATGTACACGAGGAAGATAGTCGACCTGCGCATCTAAAGGACGGATTTCATCGACCTTACGACCATCAGGACGCACCTTGTCTTCTGTAATCAAACGGCGTACTTCAGCGTGTTCCATTTGTTCCAAGATTTCAGCCACATCACGCATGATACGGTCAAATTCTTCATGGTCTGCATATTTTTCTTCATAAACAGCAGTCACTTGGTCTTTAACTGCTTGAGTTGCAGCTTCACGAGCCAATTTTTCTTCTACTTGAACCGCTTTTTGAAGGTCGCTGTTATAGGCTGCGATGATTTCAGCTTGCAAGTCAGCATCCACATGAAGCAATTCCACTTCTGCTTTTTCCTTACCGACCGCAGCAACGATTTCTTCTTGGAAGGCAATCAATTCTTTAACAGCTTCGTGTCCTTTCAGAAGGGCTTCCAACATGATTTCTTCTGACAATTCTTTGGCACCAGACTCAACCATGTTGATTGCATGTTTAGTTCCTGCAACTGTCAATTCAAGAAGCGATTGCTCTGCTTGTTCTTGACTTGGGTTGATGATGATTTCACCGTCGACATAGCCCACTTGTACCCCAGCGATTGGTCCGTCAAATGGAATGTCTGAGATAGAAAGCGCTAAAGATGAACCAAACATAGCAGCCATAGGTGCAGAAGCATTTTCATCATAAGAAAGGACGGTGTTGATCACTTGCACTTCGTTACGGAAACCTTCCGCAAACATGGGACGGATGGGACGGTCAATCAAACGCGCTGTCAAAGTCGCATCTGTTGAAGGACGTCCTTCACGTTTCATAAAGCCACCAGGAAACTTCCCAGCCGCATACATTTTTTCTTCATAGTTGACTTGAAGAGGGAAGAAATCCCCAGTTGCCATTTTCTTAGACATAACTGCCGCAGTCAAGACAGTTGACTCACCGTAACGCACGACAACCGAGCCATTTGCTTGCTTGGCAACCTGACCAGTCTCTACAACCAACTCACGACCCGCAAAAGTCGTTTGAAACACTTGTTTTGTCATTTTAATCCCCTTTGGATTGATGAAATTATACGCCTTGCCTACAAAGATCAAGATACTAAGGTCGCAAAAAGCAAAGTAAAAATAGGAAACTGGCGAAGTCTTCGATGAAGACAAGACAGTTTATCTTTTTTACACAGCTTTTCGGCCGGGTTCAATTACTCATGATAGCATAAATTGACGCAGCGTGCGATACACACCAGGAAATCTATCTTTTTCACTAGGGATTTAGCCCGTGTTCAACTTTCAAGATACTAAACCACTATGCAACTCGATGAGATAGGGATTGCAACAGCCTTTTTGTATCGTTTATACCCTCATCTTTGTATCAAGTACGTACAGAGTCTATTTTATCATATTTTTCTTAAAAAGTACGGGCTTTTCTATTAAAAAGGAACCATTCCCCTCACCTGAGAAGAATGGTTTGCTTTTTATTATCCTAAAGACTGATGGTTAAACAAGGCATGGGTTGCTTGGTGGATGTATTTTGCTGTTTCAGCATTGTTCATGGTGTAGAGATGCACACCAGCAACATCCTGGGTTACCAAGTCCACGATCTGGTCCACTGCATAGGCAAGTCCTGCTGCTCTGAGCGACTCAGGGTCATGCTCATACTTGTCTAAGATGGCTTTGAATTTGCGTGGAAGGTGGATATTCTCACAAGTCTTCAAGAGACGAAGCGCTTGGTTACGGTTAAGAATGGGCATGATTCCCGCATGAATAGGAACATCAATCCCTGCCAAGGTACACTTGTCTTGGAAATCGTAGAAACGCTCATTGTCAAAGAAAAGTTGCGTTACAAGGCTGGAACAGCCTGCATCCACTTTCTTCTTGAGATTTTGAATATCTGAGATTTGGTTTGGCGAGTCAGGATGCCCCTCTGGGTAGCAAGCGCCAATAATATCAAAGTGAGGAGCTTGTTCCTTGATGAACTCGATCAAATCCGTTGCGTATCGGAAATCCTTTTGTGGTTCCACATCAGGGATAATATCCCCACGCAGGGCCAAGATTTTCTGTACACCAACCTTATCCAAGTCTGCAATGGTTTCAGCAACTTTTTCCTTGGTCAGATAGATAGCTGGCAAGTGGGCAATGGTTGGAATCGCCAAGTCATTCTGGATAAAGTCAGCCAAACGAACCGTTGTTTCCTTGATATTAAATTTATTATTGCTGGCAGTCACACTGATAAAGTGCGGTGTCAGCTCCCGCATATCCTGCAAGGCTGAAATAATTTTATCATTACCCACAGCTGGGTTTGGAGGGAACACTTCAAATGAAAGTGACGGAGTTTGGCGTGACATAGTCATTATCCTTTTCTTTTTGATTTCATGATTGCTGAGCCAGCTAGGGCCAAGCAGTTCCTTGATCAGTCAGTGTCAAGAGAGAAATTCTATCTTATAATTTCTCACGCGCAGCTTTTGCTGCTTCGACAAGGCGGATCAAGCTTTCTTTTGTTTCTGGAATACCACGTGTTTTCAAACCACAGTCAGGGTTGATCCAAACTTTCTTGCTTGGAACTTTGGCAAGAATAGCATCGATTGTGTGGTCGATTTCGCCTTCATTTGGCACACGAGGTGAGTGGATATCGTAAACCCCAGGTCCCACTTCTGTTTGGAAGTTTTTCGCTTTGAGTTCGTCCAAGATTTCAAGGTTTGAACGGCTTGCTTCAAAGGAAATAACGTCCGCATCCATGTTGTCGATGGCTGGGATGATATCTGTAAATTCTGAGTAACACATGTGAGTGTGAATTTGAGTATCTGGCGCTACTGTAGAGTGTACTAAGCGGAAGGCTGGAATAGCCCAGTCAAGGTAGTCTTCGTACCAGTCGCTACGACGAAGTGGCAATTTCTCACGAAGAGCAGCCTCGTCGATTTGGATGATTTTCACACCTGCAGCTTCAAGGTCAAGAACTTCATCCTTAATAGCAAGGGCGATTTGAAGAGTTGAGTCCTTGATAGAGATGTCTTCACGTGGGAATGACCAGTTAAGGATGGTAACAGGTCCTGTCAACATACCTTTAACAGGTTTGTCAGTACGGCTTTGTGCGTAACTAGACCATTTGACAGTGATAGGGTTAAGACGAGTGACGTCACCCCAGATGATTGGTGGTTTCACCCCACGCATACCGTAAGATTGTACCCAACCATTCTTAGAGAAGAGGTAACCTGACAAGTTTTGACCGAAGTACTCAACCATGTCGTTACGCTCAAACTCACCGTGTACAAGCACGTCAAATCCAACTTCTTCTTGCCATTTGATCCATTCGTCGATGGTTTCAGCAAGAAAGGCATCGTACTCTTCTTGTGACAATTCACCCTTACGGTAAGCCAAACGTTTGGCACGGACTTCCTTAGTTTGAGGGAATGAACCGATGGTTGTTGTTGGAAGAGCTGGAAGTTTAAAGGCTTCTTCTTGGATAGCTTCACGTTCTGCAAAGGCTGGCAAACGAGTGTAGTCTGCGTCAGTCAATCCAGCGATGCGCGCACGAAGTTCTGCATTTTCACCCACACGCTCAGTCGCAAAGAGTTCTTTGTTAACTGCAAGTGCTTCTGCACCTTGACCATTTCGGATAGCATCCAAGTCACGAAGTTCTTCCAATTTTTCAACTGCAAAGGCAAAGTGGTTCAAGATAGCTGGTTCAAATTCTTCGTTAGCAGTTGTAAATGGCACATGAAGAAGTGAGCATGAGCTTGTCAATACGATGTTTTCAGCTGGGATTTGCTCAAGAACAGCCAAGCTCTTTTCGTAGTTGTTTCGCCAGATGTTTTTACCATTGACAATACCTGCATAGAGAGTCTTATCAGCTGGGAAACCACCTTTAACGAGTTCAAGAGTTTTTTTACCTTCAACGAAGTCCAAACCAATGGCATCTACTGGCAAGTTCACAAGGTCAGAGTAGACGTCACGAACGTCACCGAAGTAAGTTTGAAGCAAGACTTCAAGACCTTTTTTGTCAGCCAAGAGTTTGTTGTAGAGGTTCAAGAAGAGAGCTTTTTCTTCAGCTGTCAAATCTTTGACAAGAGCTGCTTCGTCCAATTGGATACGAGTCGCACCAAGCTCAGCCAATTTAGCAAAAACTTCTTGGTATGCAGCCACTAAGCTATCTACGAAGTCTTCTGCTTTCACGCCTTCTTCAAAATCTGATAATTGAAGGAAAGTGAATGGACCTACAAGAACAGGACGAGTGTTGAGACCAAGTTCTTTGGCTTCTTGGAACTCATCAAAGATCTTGTGACCAGCCAATTTAACTTGAGTGTCTTTTTCAAATTTAGGAACGATGTAGTGGTAGTTGGTGTTGAACCATTTCTTCATCGGAAGGGCACGAACGTCCCCTTTTTCTCCTTGGTAACCACGTCCCAAAGCAAAGTAGCGTTCAAGTTCTGATAATTCCAAGTTTTGAACAGAAGCTGGCACCACGTTAAAGAGGAAAGCAGCATCTAGGAAGTTGTCATAGTGAGAAAAGTCATTTGATGGAATTTCAGTAATGCCTTTTTCTTTGACAATGTTCCAGTGTTTGGCACGCAAGTCTTTTGCTGCTGCTAAAAGTTCTTCTTCTGAGATTTCTTTTCTAAAGTATTTTTCAGTTGTAAATTTCAATTCGCGGAATTCGCCCAAACGAGGGAAACCGATGATTGTAGTTGACATGATGTGTCCTCCAAAATTTGTTGTTGAAACTATCTTAACAGAAAAGAAACTGTCTGTATAATTGTAAATAATTAGGCTTTGATATAGTTTGAAACTATATCACTTTTTCAAACAAAAGAAAAAGACTTGAGACCATCGTCTCAAATCCTTTGTATAGCTTGTTTGGTGGCTGTATTTTAGTTGAAATGCTCAAACGAGCTATTGACGATTCTCATCAGTGACTATGGCTTGTTATTAGAAAAGACTATAGGTTGATTTTCCTTTGGTATTTTTGATATTTCCCTGAAAAAGTACGGACGGGAGATGAAATTGTCCAGTGGATGATTTTAGCCAACCAAGTAATCTCATCTCTATCAACTTTTTTCCTGTTCAAGTGGGACGACTGCTAGTGTCTTTCCTAAACTGGCTAAAACTTTTAAGACCGTATCCAACTGAGGACTGGTCTTTCCTGTCTCCATCCTAGCTATAACAGGCTGGCTTACTCCACTGAGTTCCTCTAGCTTTTTCTGACTGATACCTTGCTCATGCCTAGCCTCAATTAACTCACTCATAATAGCCACTCGCATATCGCTTTCAAGAATTTCTTCCTTGGTAAAGAGTTCTGTCCGAACATCCTTCCAATTACTTCCAATGGCACTATTCTTCATCACTTAACCCTCTTTCTTTTATGTCCTTCAGTTCACGCTTGGCTTTTTCAATTTCTCTCCTAGGAGTTTTCTGAGTCTTTTTAACAAAATGATGTAAGAGAACAAAACTCCCATCAACCCACGCTATAAATAAAATCCTATCCCTCAGAGGTCTTAGTTCCCATATCTCATCTTCTAAATGTTTAATATAGGGTTCACCAGCTCTAGTCCCATGCTGATTAAGTAGCTCGATATAGTCGTTTAGTTTATTGAGTTTTATGCGACTATCCTTACTTTTACGACTAGCCAATTCTCTCATATAATCCAATACTGGCTCATTTCCATTTTTGTCCTTATAGAAGTAAATTGTATGCACCAAGCAACCTCTTTTCAATTTAATTATAACTTAAAAGTTATTGAAAGTAAATCCTAATACCCATAAAAAGAAGACCTTAGAATCATTCTAAAGGTCTCATTTTTATTATTCGAAAAAATTATGAGAAGAGTTATAAATTAGAGATAATCCTGACTCTTACTTCAGCTTAATCCCTTTCTCACGGAGATTAGCCAGACACTCCTCATAGTATCCTGCATCATGCTCACTATAGATGGGCTTGCCTAGCTTCTCCTCTGCTAAGTCTTGATAAGAAGAGCAAGTCTTACCACGGTAGTTCTTGTCCAACCACTCTGGACTGACATTGTAGCCACGGTTATCCATCTCCTCCATGATCAAGCGATGATAAGCATAGAGGTGATAGGGCGAGTGAGTAAAGACATAGTCCACCGTCGCATGCTTTCTGCCCCAACCATTGCCACGCAGGGCACAGCACTCTCGATGTTGGCCTAAAAGCTGCGGACGGGGAAGTTGTGAAATCAAGGCCTCGTGCCAAAGTCTCATGGGAGTCTCCTTTCAGTAAAGTAGAATGTTGCAAGTAGGTATTTGGATAGCGATCAAGCAAGTCTCGAGTTTTAGCGATCAAGTCTTCCTTGGAAGCCTGACCAAAGCGGTAGCGATCCAGTAAGAGCATATAGTCCTTACGCTCGGCATCTGTCGCTTTCTTTTTGAAATAGCCCCAAACATGCTGGAAGGCATTGCAAACCTGACCATTGTGTTCTGGGATTTGACAGGCACGGTCAATCATCTCTTAAACCTGACTCAGCTCCACCTGTTCATTCTTCAAGTATTGGCGAATCTCATTGTAAATATTGCTAGAATGGCTCAAAACGAGGTATTTGTTTCTAGCCCAGAGTTGCTGGCACTGGGATTTTTGGTTAGTTTGTTCCATCTTTCTCCTTGCTATCTATCTGTTTCCAGGAAATATGGAAATAAAGTTGTATTTTTAAAAACGAGAGAATTATGAGCGAATCAATTAAGCCCATCACCCTTTAAAGTTTTTCAAAAACTCTTTGAGTTCGGCATCGGCTTCTGGTGTGGTTCCGTGGAGTTGGTTCAGCATTTCAAGTAGGGAAGCTGTTTGGCTTTCGATAGCTTTATTTGTGTCTTTAATTTTGCTGACGATGTCTGTCAGCGGCTCGACTTCTTCTTCCTCAAAGGTGTCTACATAGCGAGGGATATTGAGGTTATAGTCATTTTCGACAATTTCTTCATAGCTTGCTAGGTGGGCAAACTTATCAATCTCCTCACGAGACTTGTAGGCTTCCAGAATCTTGTCGATATGGGCATCCGTCATGATATTTTGGTTTTTCCCTTTATCAAACTCCTTAGAGGCATCGATAAAGTAAACATCACGATTAGTTCGATTCTTTTTGAGAATGATGACCGTGGTCGGAATGCTGGTATTAAAGAAGATATTGGCAGGTAGACCGATAACAGTATCAATAGCTCCTTCTTCTAACAAGGCCTTACGAATGGTTCCCTCCGCATTGCCACGGAAAAGAACACCGTGGGGAAGGACGATAGCCATAACTCCATTATCTTGCTTGAGATGGTAGTAACCATGCAAGAGAAAGGCAAAATCAGCCTTGGATTGTGGTGCCAGTTTCCAAAAAGGAGAGAAACGAGGATCATTCAGGAAGCCAGAGCTTGCAGACCACTTGGCAGAGTATGGAGGATTCATGAGAACCCCATCAAAGTTGGTCGGTTCCTGTGTCGGCCAGTCTTCATCCAAGGTATCGGCATTGTGGAGAAATTGATTCTCAACTGGAACGCCGTGTAGGATCATGTTCATCCGAGCCAAGTTATAAGTGGAGGTATTGAGCTCCTGACCAAAGTAGACAACCGTTTGCGGTTTATGAGAGTATTTCTTGGCATTGAGCAAGAGAGATCCAGAACCCATAGTCGCATCATAGATGGTAAATCCTTGCTGGTCCTCACGACCCAAAAAGGCAATCTGCGTCATGAGCTTGGCAACAGGCTGAGGCGTATAGAACTCACCAGCTTTCTTACCCGAGTCAGTCGCAAACTGACCGATCAGATACTCATAGGCATCCCCCAACATATCACCAGCATGACCAGCCACATCTAGCACAGCCAACTCTTTCATGACCGCTGCTACCGTTTGGTTTTGCTTTTGCGGAGTCGCCCCTAGCTTTTTAGAGTAAAGGTCGATATCTTCAAAGAGGTTTTCATAAAGGTCGTCACTCTGCTCGATATCACGAAAACCTTGAGCCAGATCTTCTAGCTGAAAAGTCCCCTCATTGACATGCGCTACCAAAGCCGTAAAGGTCAAGTCTGGCTTGATGATATAGTTGAGTTCATCGTTCATGACAGAGACCAGATCCTCATGAGTATCCGCATCCTCGTAGTAGTTACGATAGACCTCAAGTGTATCCTCAAGACTATCTGTCCCCTCTTCCATAGTCTCAGCCACGAAAAAGAGCATCTTGTCTGACAGATACTTATAAAAGACCATGCCCAAGAGATAGGACTTATAGTCATTAGCATCCATCTTGGAGCGGAGAACATCCGCTGAGTTCCACAGGGCTTGGTAGAGCGACTGGGAAGTTTGTGTTGTTTCCATAATGTTTCTTTCTAAGTTTTGCAATTTATTTTTAAACAAGCAATCATTTATAGCAAATCACTTCATTTTCAATCGTTCGAATCAAATCTATAGGAATAGAAGAGACCGGAAGTTGGTAAACGATATTTTTTCGAGGGTTATAAAATCCAAGATTTTCGATAGAAAGGAAGTCAGGATCAAAGGAATGTAAACCCATGATATAGTATACAAGGACTTGTAGTGTGTGGTCTTTATTAGGAGCTGTTTTAGTCACCTTAAAATCCCATAATGTATCCTTGGTCAGAAAATCTCCATCACCCTTATCAATCGTGTCTGTATAACCTCCAAGAAAATGAAAGCCATCCTTTACCAAAGGACCATAGAGGTCGAAAAAGCAAAGACTTCGCTCTACCATGATACGAATATTCTCTACCGTTTCGGCATCCACTGAAATTTCCTCAAAAGGCTTATAATACTGTTTCCCCGCACGAAAAACGACATCAAAGGACGCTAGACGACAAGCACTTTCTATCGATAAGTCATCCAATCCTGTCACCAAATCGAGTAGTGCTTCTGCTAGGTCTCCCATACCAACCATCTGAGCTCCCATGAGAGAAATTCTGAAAGCATCACGGACTTCTGCCCCTTTCATAAAACGAGTCAAGTAGTCCACACAAATCCCCACTAAACTAGGAGATACAGACTCTACAGCGTGCAGAACTCTGTGATCTTCGAACTGCTCTACTGAAAATAACTTGATGGTCAGATAACCACCTCGAGGTTGGTTAATTTCTTTTATACGTTGTGTTACAGATACCATGGTAACTCCTTTATGTATATAAATATACTAGCATCGATAAATCTTAATCGGTATTCTTTTAATTTAGCAAATAATTATCTTAGTTTTGGATTTCTTTTTCGCTTTCTTAAGTTTGCTTCAAGTTTATCAGCATTTTTCTTGTTTTCTAACAATTCATTATAAGCCGCCTTTTTAATAATCGTCTTGATTAGTTTATCAAGTTCTGTATTTTCTGAGTAGTCAGCTGGAACAAAATAATCAATACGATTATCCTGAGTCATTTTGTGAACTTTCTTTCTGTCATTGGTTTTTGGATTGAATACACCGATAGAGTAGCCACCTCTTGTTTTGACTAGCTTCATACATGGAATATCTGTATCACTATCCCCTAAGTAAACCATATTTCTAAAAGGAACTCGTAAATCACTTTCAGCAAAAAAATCATTCACTGCATCGTCATTGACATCTAAAATACCTTTGGTAATTCTAAAAAGAAATTGAGTCTTATTGGTGTAATTCACTACTTGAGCTGGCCAGACCGCAACCCCACTTTCATCACAATAAAAAGAAGTCGCATAAATTTTCTTAAAAGCACCATTTTTAGCTATTGAAGTCCCCTCTATCATTTCTTTCAAATCGGATGAAATGATATAATGCTCAACAATAACTCCGTTATCTTCACCATATTTTCGAATGCGTTCGAACCAGTCTTTGACTCCTGGGAATAGTTCTACCTCTGAACCAAACTTGGCTAACTCTGTCTTTGTATATAAAACCTTTCCTGCAGATTCTGTTTTCATCGTAAACATATAGGCAAGGTTCTTGTCCATATTATTAGCCTTGGCAAAACCATTGGATTTCTTCCAAAATTCACTGATTTCATACCCAAGCTTCTGTATAAATCCTTGGGCTTGCATATCATCAGGAGACAGCGTTGTATCAAAATCATAGCAAATTGCTACTACAGGTTTTTCTTCTTTCTTTAGAGTTTCTGATTTTACTTTTGACATTTTACTGCACTCCTTTTATATAAACATATCCTGCAAGAGTTTCTTTTTCAGTGTCTCAAGCTGAGAAATTTTTTCTTGGTGAGAGTTGATGAGGTTATCGAAGTTAGAGAAATAGGAGCCGATGGCACGTTGTTCTTCGAGTGACGGAGGTATTGGAATCCGAACATTTGCGAAGTTTTCATAAAAAAGATATTCCCTCACACTCCCCTCCGTATTTCTTCTAACTTCTTTATTGAACTCTGGTGATTTTATAAACAGTAGCGCGTAGTTGTTATCCATTGAGTTATCTAACGAAAAAATGACATACAAAGAACTAACTATTACCGTTTCATGTAGATCATTAAATGCAATGGACCCGACATTTATACGAGCTGGATTATATGCGAACTCGTTTGGTTCAACTATCTTATATGACGTTTTTTCAAGATTTTCTAAACGACTTCCTTCGAATTGTTCCGATTGAGGAATCAACCCACTCTGATTGCTAACAGAATATGCTGGATAATCATACCCTTTGCTGTTCGATTTCCCTCTTTTATTACTTATGCTCTTAAATTTCTTTATTTCCCACTCACCTTCAAATCCATCTAAACGAATCTCAGGTGCTGTCTGTCCAGCTTTTGGAAACATCTTAGAAAGCATGGTCGCCTTGAGAGATTGGTATTCTTGTAGCTTGCTAGAAGGTCGTCAAGGATGCGGAAAAGGGTGCCAATAGCGGATTGTTCTTCTAATGATGTGGGCAAACAAACTTTGAGATTTGATAAAGATTTTTGACTAACTCCTTTTGCAGTTCCTCCGCTAGATAAAGAAGTTAATTCATTAAATATTTTTTGGCTACGCAATAAAGTGGCTAAAAAATCTTCCCGAATTAAATCACGTTTAACTTCAAAGGCAATCGTACGTTGACTTAGAATATACAAATCATCATTAGGAATCTGTGCAACGTTACCCATCGGTGCCTCAGTAGTAAAAACAACTTGTCCTTTATGAAGATGATTATCTCCCATCCATCGTTCATACAATTCTTGATCTCCATAATTGGCAGTGGCCTTGAAATCAATATAGCCATTCTTTACATTTAAAGCAGATAGAGCTAGATAACCTGTATCACTCCAATTTAAACCTAATTTTTTAGGTGTTCTACCCCTGTAATCTATGATTTTTTCTATATTAGATAATAAAGGTCTTTTAATCCAATCTTTCTTTTCTCTATTAAAAATAATTTTAGGTATCATTCTTTTCATCAACTCTTATAACTCTCTATCTAAAAATTGTTTTAACTTTTTACGCAATTCGTCATCTAGAATTTCTTTTTTTATATCTTCATCAAAACTATTATATTTTTTATTCAAATCATATCTAAAAAGTAATGTAAAATAAATAGCTATTTGAATTGCAGAACCAATAAGTAAGAGAAAAATAAAAAACAAGAACAGTATATAAATTTCACTTACCCAATTATAGATATTTTCATTAAAAAAAGAAAATATAACGATAATAAAACTAGATATAAATCCTCTATTAACTATTGAGACTAGTCTCTTATATTCTTTTAACTTAAGTTTTGATATAAGGGAATTTGTATTTGAACTCAATAAAAAACCGTATAAAGAAAAATAAATACCAATAAAAACTGTTGAAATGGTCACTAAATTCGCATTATTTGTATAGGCATTTTTGTAAAACCAATCATATAACTCTAGATAATTTCCTAAAAAGAGAGACACTGCAACAATTAATACAATTATGATTGATAAACTCCACCAAAAATATTTATCAATAAATTTAAGCATGACATCATCTCCTTTCTAGTTTTGGATTTTTATATGCTATTCTCAGTTACAATTTCAAATTCACTCTCATCAACAGATAACAAAGAACCAAACGAAGTATAGTAAAGATCTTTATTACGATTCTGGTCATCATAATAATGCGCTGTCATTAGATTAGCTAATTTATCAAAATCCTCAGTTTTTAAAGAAGTTTTTTCCAAAATATAAAAACCATCTTTCTTTAAATCCACTTCATCAAATCTATGTGTCTCTGGATTTAAAAATTCAACTTTTGCAGAAATTAAATTTTTATCTGAAGAGTTTAATAACTTTAAAATGCCATCAACACGTTTTATATCCATTTCTCTTTTATACCGACTTTTCTTAAATGCTACAGTAGTAGTATTTATATCTAATTCTTCAGACACTTCAATCATATTACCAAATAACTTTTCTAATAGTGTTTTATTGCTATCATTAATATCTGGAAATAAACTTGACAATTGAAAACCTTCATTTTTAATCTGAATCACGATTGATTTAATACTCTCAGAAGCTTCTATCAAAGGTTTTAAACTATCTGTTTTCATAGGCTCAAATTTCACCGAATACTTTACATTAGGATCGTTACTCTTTATAAAGCTTGATAAATACTCTCCTATTTGGTTTATTGAAGGTCCTAAAAACTTTCTCTCCATTAAAAAAAGATACGATGTAGGAATAATCAAACAAACACTAGGTTCGAAAAGGTCTCCATCAATTTGTTTAATTTCTTCTTCACCTATCCTCCCCTCATATGGTTTTTCACTTCGATACTTTCCAATCCAGACTGTCCTATTTCTAGGGAGATACTCTAAACCATCCAAAGAAGAACCACTCGTCTTACTACTTGAAGGGTTTCTACTATTATTCATAAACATAGTATGCTGACTCCCTAACTTTACAGTTCTTTCTACAGAAGAAGATACTCGAATTTTATCAATTAACTTAGATAAATCATAATCTGTCTTCTCACCATTTCGACACAAAAAAACATTGAAATATTGAATATTCATTATTATTCCTCCATTATCTCATACTAAAATTATACCACGAATCCACCAAAAAAACGCCTTTAGATAATAATATATCTAAAGACGTTTATTCTTATCCTGCTACTTGTTCTGCTTCTTCTACTTTCACTTTCTTATCCTTCTTACTCGAACCACTCAATCGGCGCTTGCTATCTCGGATTGTGTTCAGGTCCTTGAGGAGTTTGGTCAGGTGTTCTTTTTCTGGATAGGCTTCTGCGCTGGCTGCGGTATAGCGCATAAAGAGGTCGTAGATGCTGGTTAGTTCGGTACGGACTTGTCTAGTCTTGCCGACTTCCTTGGTAGACTTATGCGCACGCGCCTGACTTTCCACCTTATCATACTCCTCCTGCGCACTGATCACCTCCGTCAGCATAGGTGTCAATCCTAGACTAGTAACTGCTGTTTGGTAGGGTTCTTCACTGAGGGTTTTGAGCAGACTCTTGATTTCTGCCGTTTCCACACCATTGCTATGCTTGGTGATGTCCTTGTACTTGGCAAAGACTGGTTTCAAGGTCTCATGGGCTTCTTTGAGTTTGGTCTCCTTAATCTTAGCAAATCCTCGATGAAGGGTAAAGAGACCGACTAGGGCACTGTCACGATTTCGATCAACTTCGGTCAGGTTCGTCTCCTCTTTCTTTTCGACGATAGCGAGTTGGCTTTGGAAGTCTGCTAGCCTGCTCTTGAAGGAATCGAGATGTTTGCTATACATAGGCTCGTCCTTATGTGCCTTGGCAAAAACTTCTAGTAGTTGACCCGTATCTACCATGAGACTTTCAAACTCGCGGTTGGTAGAGTTTGTGTAGCTTAGAGGGCAGATAGTGAATGTTTTTGTCATGATGATAACCTTTCTATTTAACGAATCATTTAGTTTTTTCTTTATCAAACCAAGACTGGATTAGTTCTGGAAGATAGACCTATTTTTGATCTGTTTTTACAATGCTTCCTTGTCTAGGAGGTTGAATCAAAGGCCTATCCTTTCCTACATAGACTTGAAGTAATACACAGACCAAAAATAGGAGGCCCCATAGAGGAAGTGTCGATAGCATACTTTCCTCATTTTCTTTATCTTTCTTCATCAGATTTCTCCTTTAAGTTGATAAGACAATTCTAACAAATAGCAAAGAACTTAGGACACTCATCCTCTCAACTGTCTACTTTATCATCCCAATAGCACTTTTTCAGTCTATTTCTTACTTTTACAGGATAAATCAGTCATTTCAGAAACAGAAAATCCCTATCTGACTGGAAACATACCCGTCTATCAGATAGAGACTCTTACTATTTTTAGATTTTAACTTTTCTAGCCTTAGAATACATCTAAACTTTAAGAAAGATGACTGTTCGAAAACTAGAAGACCCCAAAACTTTCTCAGCTAGACTATTCGAAGCTTAGAATGCTCATAAATTTATGTATTTCTTTCCATTCTAAGTTTAGAATGCATATAAACTTTAGTAAATTCATATCTTCGAAACTTCGAATAGCTACCTACCCTACTCTAATCGATTTTTAACCTTCTTCTTAGTCAAGGTACGGTCGTTTTGATTGGAGAGAGCTTTGATACGAGCTTCGAGAAGGGTTTTCCGTCCGGCCTCTGTTCGTGTGTAGACGAGGTGATAGCGTCCGATAGTTGGCCTCATAAAGTCGAGGAATTTCTGTGCTTCTTCCTTGCGCTTCTCAAAAAGACTAGGCACGGCATAGTAAGGTGACTGACCTTGTCGGACTTTCTCTGCCTTCAAGAGATAGCGCTGGTTGTCCACTGGAGCAAAGAACTCTCCCACAGTCTGTGCAAACAGCTCCTTGTCCCTCATGCTTCCTCCCTTGAGGTAGGCGAAAACCATGTAGTTTTCCTTGTCCTCCTCTACCTGAACACGGGATTGATTGTCCGTTAGATGCCCCGAATCTAGCAAAGCCTTTCGGATCTGCTCACCCAGAGACTGCAATCGTTTACAAGGACTCTTATAGCGGAGGTAGCGCCAAGATGCAAAGGCCAAAAAGATGAGACAGACTGTCGTAAGCCACCAAACACCAATCAGTCTCAGTCTAAATAGCAAAACCAACAAATCCACTGCTAACAAGAGCAATGACATGCGAACCCATTTTAATGCATCAAGCAAGAGCATGACTGGAATTTTCTGTTTTTGAGTTGCGACTTCTGTAACTATCTCGAACTGATCTGCTACGACAAGAGCTTCCTGCCATTTTTTTCTCAAGCCTGCTCGATCCTTGGAGAGACTCTTAACTCGCTCATTGTACTCACTAATTTGCTTTTTCTTAAAAGGGGGCTTTGGAAAATCCAAACGATCCAAACCGGTCTCAATACTCTCCTTATTATTTATAGGCCAATCCAAGAAAATGCTCCATCCGTCGCGACAAGGTCTGCAGATCCTGATTACTCTCTGATCTAGGCTCCTCACTAGGAAGAGTGATAAGCGCCTGCGCTTGAACGGCTACCAGATGCCAGATGTTACTGGTCTTTTCTGGATGTCCCGGCCAGATACGAATGGCACGCCCACGCATCTGGTTACTGAGCATAAAGCTCCCCACAAAGCTTCCGAGGATTAGGGAATTGACACAAGGAGCATCCCAACCCTCTCCGAGGAGAGATTTGGTTCCGACTAGGACTTGAATCCGCCCTCGTTGAAAAAGCTCCGTCACTGCCGCTACGATTCCCTTAGCTGAGCTCGGAAAACCAACCTGCACATAATCTTTTGGATCCAAGTGACCAATAGATGAGAAATTAAGAGGAACCTGAGGCAAGAGCTCCTTCAACTCTGCTGCCACATCGGTAGGCAAAATAACGACACTACCTGTCAAAACAGCCAAAGACACAGGTATCTCTTGCTCCTGAGCTTTTCGACGAATGCTTTCAAAATAAGGGAGAACCCCCCAACTGAGAAATGGTTGCCTGATCATCTCCCAGATAGGCAGCAAAATCCTTGCGAATATAGTCAGCTAGTACTAACTGTCTCAGTTCCTGACCTAGACTCTCATACTCCGTCAAAAAGATATCGGCAATGGCAGACAACTTCCCCAGAGATTGGGTTAAAAGCTGGTCAGAAGCCTTAGACTTAACCAGATAAACCTGACGTTTTTCCACCAACCCACGCGCCTTTAAGTCAGCCTCTAACTTTTTCCTATATCCATCTGGATCCTCATACCAATCTGGTGTCTGATAGAGTATGCTCTGCAACAGCGTCTCCAGCCAGTAGGAGGTCAATGCTGGAAGGTTCTGGGTTCCCAGTAAATTTTGTAAAGAAGGAGGAATCGTTAACCCCTGAGAATGCATATAAATCAACATAGCAGACAAGTACTTGGGATCTTCTAAGAGCAAATCAGATGAAATATCCCCTTTGAGAACCTTAGACCCTACTACAAATGTTTGAAAATCAGGATCGACTATAAGGTGATGAATATAGTCCCGCTTAGTCTCCTCAAACCGTTTGAGACGTTCCGCCTCTTCAGCTGTTGGTGAACACATGTAGACAAAATCCTGATGAGGGCAAAGAGTGTCTTCCTTGACTAGTTCAAGTACCGTGATTTCTTGATCGATCTCCCCACACATACGGATATAGCGTTCCCAGAGTTCAGGCTCGCTGTCATAAGGTGGTGTCGCTGTCAGGGAGATGACTTGCAGCGGTTCATACTGTTTGCGAAAGGCTTCCAGACTTTTCCACCATTCATTGCGCAGGTGGTGGCATTCGTCCAAACAAAGAGTCGCAACTTTCTGAGCTCTTAGGCTTGCAAGCAAATCAAACCCCACAAAATCTTCTGCTTCTCCATCTTCTTGTGATTGCAATTGGTTCATGGCGCTATGAAAAGCCTGATAGGTCACAATCGTTAATGTCTTCATCTCCTTTAAGTTTTGGGAAACGAGGTCTGAAAGCCTCTGACCCTCCCCTAGAAATGCAGTTTGAATCCTATCTACCCATTGTTCACGAATGGTGACAGTCGGAACTAAGATGAGGGCTGGGTTGCCAAAACGAGCGATTAGCTCGATACCAATGGTTGTCTTTCCAGACCCTGGAGCAGCCACTAGATGAACATGACCATCTGCTTGATAGTCCTGAAAACGATCCAAGACCTGTTTTTGATATTGGCGCCAGCTTCCTTTAAAGTTTAAACCTAACATGATACCCCTCATTCTATACCGTCATTTTCTTATTCTCATTTTACCACACTTATTTCGCCAGTCAGATAATCCAGATAGTTTTTTTCCACAAAATATGGTATAGTAGAATCATACTATCTATGAGGAGTTTACATGTCACAGGATAAGCAAATGAAAGCTGTTTCTCCCCTTCTACAGCAAGTCATCAATATTTCATCTATCGTCGGGGGAGTCGGCACCTTGATTTTCTGTATTTGGGCCTATCAGGCGGGTGTTTTACAGTCCAAGGAAACCCTATCGGCCTTTATCCAGCAAGCTGGGATTTGGGGACCACCACTCTTTATCTTTTTACAAATCCTACAAACCGTCGTTCCGATCATTCCGGGA
Organism: Streptococcus sp.; assembly: GCF_030528045.1. Classification (GTDB taxonomy): domain Bacteria; phylum Bacillota; class Bacilli; order Lactobacillales; family Streptococcaceae; genus Streptococcus. The sequence goes on along the minus strand of NZ_JAUMZR010000001.1, from coordinate 46,508 downwards.
GCTTTGACCTCAGTGGCTGGGGTCTTTATTTACGGCCACATCATCGGGACCATCTATAACTATATCGGCATTGTGATTGGCTGTGCCATTATCTTTTACCTCGTGCGTCTCTATGGAGCTGCCTTTGTCCAGTCCGTCGTCAGCAAGCGCACCTATGACAAATACATCGACTGGCTAGATAAGGGCAATCGTTTCGAGCGGTTCTTTATCTTTATGATGATCTGGCCTGTTAGCCCAGCTGACTTTCTCTGCATGCTGGCTGCCCTTACCAAGATGACCTTCAAACGCTATATGATTATCATCATTCTGACCAAACCCTTTACCCTAGTGGTTTACACTTATGGTTTGACCTATGTTATTGATTTCTTCTGGCAGATGTTTTGAGAATAGAAAATAGCCTGATACTAAATATACTTTGGTATGGAAATCATGCCAACTTTTCGATAGTGAATCGAGGACTTACCTAGCCTTTCCGCCGTGATAAAAACACCCGAAATCTAATGGTTTCAGGTGTTCGGAAACTTTGAGACATTAGGCTCAAAGTTTAGGTATGGAATTTCGAAGAAAGTCGCTACCGTCCGTCATCACTTAAGGAAAGGCTCAAAAACATTTTCGTCAAACAAAACATCCGTTTGGTTTCCCAAGCGGATGTTTTGTTTATTTTATTTTGCGACACTCTTAGCGAGGACAAAGTTTCCAAGTGTGGCAGAACCATTGCCTGCGACTGCTGGAGTGACAATGTAGTCACGCACGTCTGGTACTGGTAGGTAGCCATTGAGAAGAGCTGTGAATTTCTCACGCACACGGTCCAGCATGTGTTGTTGGGCCATAACCCCGCCACCAAAGACGATGACGTCTGGACGGAAAGTCACTGTAGCATTGACCGCAGCCTGAGCGATATAGTAGGCTTGAACATCCCAGACAGAACTGTTGAGTTCGATGTTTTCGCCACGAACACCTGTACGGGCTTCGAGACTTGGACCAGCCGCAAAGCCTTCCAAACAGCCCTTGTGGAATGGACAGACACCGTTAAATTCTTTTTCTACATCCATTGGGTGTTTAGCCACATAGTAGTGCCCCATCTCAGGGTGACCCACACCACCGATAAACTCACCACGTTGGATAACACCTGCACCGATCCCTGTACCGATCGTGTAGTAAACCAAGTTTTCGATACGGCCACCAGCATTGTTACGAGCAACCACTTCACCATAGGCAGAGCTGTTCACGTCTGTGGTGAAATACATGGGTACGTTGAGGGAGCGGCGGAGGGCACCAAGTATGTCTACATTTGCCCAGTGAGGTTTTGGAGTCGTTGTGATAAAGCCATAAGTTTTTGAGTTTTTATCGATATCGATAGGACCGAAGGAACCGATGGCAAGACCTGCAAGATTATCGAATTTTGAAAAGAATTCGATGGTTTTATCGATCGTCTCGATAGGAGTTGTTGTAGGAAACTGTGTTTTTTCTACAACATTAAAATTTTCATCTCCGACAGCACAGACAAACTTTGTACCGCCCGCTTCTAAGCTTCCATATAATTTTGTCATGATAAACCTCTTATCTTTGTTTTCTCTATTATAGCACATTTTAAAGGGCTAGATTTCTCAATATTTTAGATTTTCCTCTGTAAATCTTACCATCCAAGTAAAAACGAACAAACATAATATTTGTTCGTTTTGTTTTTAAATCTGATTTTCGAAGAGGACTAGGCTTTCACTTCGATGATCACGTCACCCTTGACAACTGAACCGCTTGCAACTGGTGTCACAGAAGCGTAGTCTGCTGTGTTGGTTACGATAACCATTGTTGTGTCGTCAAGACCTGCAGCAGCGATTTTGTTTGAGTCAAAGGTTCCAAGAACATCACCTGCTTTGACCTTGTCGCCTTGAGCAACTTTTTGTTCAAAGCCTTCACCGTTCATAGTCACTGTATCGATACCAACGTGGATCAAGATCTCAGCTCCATTTGCTGTCTTCAAACCATAAGCATGTCCTGTGGCAAAGGCAATCGATACTTCTGCATCAGCTGGTGCATAAACCACACCTTGGCTTGGTTTTACAGCAATCCCTTGTCCCATTGCACCACTTGAAAAGACTGGGTCATTAACATTCTCAAGAGCAACTACGTCCCCAACAATTGGAGTTTGGATTGTTTCACTTTGAGGAGCTACTGGAATGTTACCAGTTGTTTCTTCTTGAACCAAACGTTCTGTCGCTACTTCAGAAGCAACTTCTTTTTCATCCTCGTAACCAAACATGTAAGTAAGGGCAAAACCAAGAACGAATGATACAGCTACCATAAGAAGGTATTGGAACAATTGACCGTTACCAACGTACAACATTGTACCAGGGATGATGGTGATACCATTACCAGTACCAGCGAGTCCAAGGATAGAAGCCAATCCACCACCGATAGCACCAGCGATCAATGAAAGGAAGAATGGCTTACGGAAGCGCAAGTTTACCCCGAAGATGGCAGGCTCTGTAATACCTAGGAAGGCAGAAAGAGCAGCTGGGAAAGCAAGTGTTTTCAGTTTAGGATTCTTCGTTTTAACACCAACGGCAACCGTTGCAGCCCCTTGAGCTGTCATCGCTGCAGTGATGATGGCGTTGAATGGGTTCGCATGGTCCGCAGCAAGCAATTGCACTTCAAGCAAGTTGAAGATGTGGTGCACACCTGATACGACGATCAATTGGTGAACCCCACCGATGACCAAACCACCAAGACCAAACGGCAAGGCAAGAATCGCTTTTGTAGCAATAAGGATGTAGTTTTCAACGACGTGGAAGACTGGTCCGATGACAAAAAGTCCAAGGATAGACATGACCAAAAGTGTCACGAATGGAGTCACCAAGAGATCCAAGACATCTGGAACCACTTTGCGGAGAGCTTTTTCAAACTTGGCTCCGACCACCCCAATGATGAAAGCTGGAAGAACAGAACCTTGCAAACCAACAACAGGAATGAAACCAAAGAAGTTCATAGCTATTACTTCACCACCTGATGCTACAGCCCAAGCGTTTGGAAGTGAGCCAGAAACAAGCATCATACCAAGAACGATACCAACGGCTGGATTTCCACCGAATACGCGGAAGGTTGACCATACAACCAAACCTGGCAAAATGATGAAGGCTGTATCTGTCAAGATTTGAGTGTAAGTTGCAAAGTCTCCTGGAAGTGGCATTTCAAGAGCGTTGAAAAGGCCACGCACACCCATGAAGAGACCAGTCGCTACGATAACTGGGATGATTGGCACGAAGACGTCACCGAAAGTACGGATAGCACGTTGGAACCAGTTTCCTTGTTTAGCAGCTTCAGCTTTCATGTCTTCTTTAGAAGAGGTTGGCAAACCAAGTGCAACGACTTCGTCGTACATCTTGTTTACTGTACCAGTACCAAAGATGATTTGGTATTGACCTGAGTTAAAGAAAGCTCCTTGAACTTTATCCAAGTTCTCAATCACTTCCTTATTGATTTTCCCTTCATCTTTGACCATGACACGTAGACGAGTCGCACAGTGGGCAACACTGTTGACATTTTCACGTCCGCCAAGGGCTTCGATGACTTTTTTTGCAATATCCTGATTGTTCATTTGCAAAAATCTCCTTATAAAATTTTGTTCTTGTTTGAAAGCGATTTTATTCGCCCTACGACTATTATTTTATCACGTTCCTAAAATATGTCAAGCGTTTTGCAGAAATTTTTAAATCCTTTCTTTTTTCTTTGATTATTTTTGCTCGTTTTTGATGGTCATTCTCTTTTTCCTCAAAAAAATATCTTTATACTTGAGAAATCAAAGCTTTTATTTACATTTTCTTTCATTTTTTCGTGAAAATTTGCCAGATTTCCTTTACTTGATTTATAGCAATCGTTTAACATATTTTTCTTTTTTCAACATAAAAGACTTGCTTTTTTTGCCGAAAACGTTTACTATTAATAATAGAATAGAACTTATGGAGGAAAGATAAAATGGAATGGACAACCGAGCGCCGTTATAGACGCTATGAAGACTGGTCTAATGATGAAATCAAGCAAATCAAGGAAAAGATGGCACAATCTCCTTGGCATACTCGTTACCATGTCGAGCCTAAAATGGGGCTTCTCAATGATCCAAATGGCTTTTCTTATTTTGATGGCAAATGGATTCTCTTTTACCAAAACTTCCCCTTTGGTGCAGCCCATGGGTTGAAGTCTTGGGTGCAGCTTGAAAGTGATGATTTAGTGCACTTTACAGAAACTGGAGTCAAAGTTTTGCCAGATACTCCATTAGATAGCCACGGTGCCTACTCTGGTTCTGCCATGCAGTTCGGCAATCAGTTGTTCCTATTTTATACTGGAAATGTCCGTGATGAAAACTGGATCCGTCACCCATACCAGATTGGTGCTTTGATGGATAAGGATGGCAAGATTACAAAGATTGACAAGATCTTGATTGACCAGCCAGCAGACTCTACTGACCACTTCCGCGACCCGCAAATTTTTAACTTCAAGGGTCAATATTATGCTATCGTCGGTGGACAGGACTTGGAGAAAAAAGGCTTCGTCCGTCTCTACAAGGCTGTGGACAATGATTATACAAACTGGCAAGCAGTTGGCGACCTTGACTTTTCTAACGACCGTACTGCCTACATGATGGAATGTCCAAATCTAGTCTTTGTGGGGGGGCAACCTGTCCTTCTCTACTGTCCACAAGGATTGGATAAGGGTGTCCTAGACTACAACAATATCTATCCAAATATGTACAAAATCGGGGCTTCCTTTGATCCTGAAAATGCCGAAATGGCAGATGTGTCTTCATTGCAAAATCTAGACCATGGTTTTGAAGCCTATGCAACTCAAGCCTTCAACGCTCCTGATGGACGTGCTCTAGCAGTTAGCTGGCTTGGATTACCAGATGTTTCCTACCCATCTGACCGCTTTGACCACCAAGGAACCTTCTCATTGGTCAAAGAACTCACTATCAAAGATGGAAAACTCTACCAATATCCGGTCGCAGCCGTCAAAGAACTTCGTTCTTCTGAAGAGGTCTTCTCAAATCGTACTCAAACCAATAACACCTATGAACTGGAGCTCAACTTGGAGGCCAATAGCCAAAGCGAGATTATCTTGCTCGCTGACAAAGAAGGCAAGGGGCTTTCAATCAACTTTGACCTTGTCAATGGACAGGTGACAGTGGATCGTAGTCAGGCTGGTGAACAGTACGCCCAAGAATTTGGTACGACTCGTTCTTGCCCTATCAATAACCAAGCTACTACTGCCACTATCTTCATCGACAAGTCAGTCTTTGAAATTTTCATCAATAAAGGAGAAAAAGTATTTTCTGGTCGTGTTTTCCCACATGCAGACCAAAATGGTATCCTGATCAAGTCTGGAAACCCAACTGGAACTTACTATGAATTAGATTATGGTCGCAAAACTAACTGATGTCGCAAAACTTGCAGGCGTCAGCCCCACTACCGTCTCACGGGTCATCAATAAAAAGGGTTATCTATCTGAGAAAACCATTCAAAAGGTCAATGAAGCCATGCGAGAGCTTGGCTACAAGCCCAATAATCTGGCTCGAAGCCTCCAAGGAAAATCTGCCAAGTTGATTGGACTCATTTTCCCAAACATCAGTCATGTCTTTTATGCGGAGTTGATTGACAAGTTGGAACACCAACTCTTCAAGAATGGCTACAAGACCATCATCTGTAACAGCGAACATGACTCTGAAAAAGAACGAGAGTACATTGAAATGCTGGAGGCCAACCAGGTAGACGGTATCATTTCTGGAAGTCACAACTTGGGCATCGAAGACTACAATCGCGTGACGGCGCCGATCATTTCCTTTGACCGAAACTTGTCTCCAGACATCCCTGTCGTCTCCTCTGACAACTACGGTGGCGGAGTCCTCGCTGCCCAAACTTTGGTCAAGACTGGAGCTCAGTCTATCATCATGATTACAGGAAATGATAACTCGAATTCACCGACCGGACTGCGCCATGCTGGATTTGCCTCTGTTCTCCCGAAAGCGCCTATTATCAATGTTTCGAGTGATTTTTCTCCCGTCAGAAAAGAAATGGAAATCAAAAATATCTTGACCCATCAGAAACCAGATGCGATTTTTGCTTCGGATGATTTGACAGCTATTCTGGTGATCAAAATAGCTCAGGAGCTAGGTATCTCTGTTCCTGATGAGCTCAAGGTCATCGGCTATGATGGGACTTACTTTATCGAAAACTACTATCCTCACCTGACAACGATTAAGCAACCTATGAAAGAGATTGCCCACCTCACTGTTGATCTTCTCTTACAGAAGATTGAAGGTAAGGAAGTTGCGACAACTGGTTACTTCTTACCAGTCACCCTATTACCAGGAAAAAGTATTTAATACTCTTCGAAAATCTCTTCAAACCACGTCAGCGTCGCCTTACCGCACTCAAGTACAGCTTACGGCTAGCTTCCTAGTTTGCTTTTTGATTTTCATTGAGTATAAACACAAGAAAACTCAGACTGATTTGTCTGAGTTTTTTATGATCTTAAGTTTTCGAGATAGCGCTGGGCTGTCTCTAAGTTAAAGGTTTTATCTGCGATGAGGCGCTCAACGAGGGGAGCAACTTCAGACTCACTAGCACCTGCTAGGAGAGCTAGCGATTTGGCCTGCAATTTCATGTGGCCTTGCTGGATGCCCGTACTTACTAAGGCTTTGAGGGCCGCAAAGTTTTGAGCAAGACCGATGGACACGATAATCTGAGCTAATTCCTTGGCAGAAGGATTTCCTAGTAGTTCGTGACTGAGGGCAACACGAGGGTTGAGACCGATAGAGCCACCCTTGGTCGCTACCGGCATGGGTAGGGTCATCTCACCGACCAATTCTTCTGAGTCCCTATCTAGACTCCATCGGCTGAGGCCTTGATAGCGTCCATCTCGACTGGCAAAGGCATGCCCCCCAGCTTCGATGGCACGCCAGTCATTACCAGTGGCAATCAAAATGGAATCAATACCGTTAAAAATCCCTTTATTATGAGTAGCTGCTCGGTAAGGATCAGCCTGCGCAAACCGGCTAGCCAAGGCTATTTTCTCCGCAATTTCTCGTCCTTGGTCCCTTTGGGGACTCAAGTAGCGAAAGGCGATACGACAGCTTGCTGTCACTAGAGAATCTGTCGCGTAATTGGACAGGATTCCCATGAGACTCTGCCCTTGACTGAGTTCTTCTAAGACTGGTTTCAAGGCTTCCAGCATGGTGTTGAGCATATTGGCTCCCATGGCTTCCTGGGTATCGACATGAAGATAAACAACGAAAAAGTCTGTTTCACCTTTGATCTGCTCTACATGTAAATCACGCGCCCCACCACCACGTTTGACGATAGAAGGATAGGCTTGATTGGCAAGTTCCAAGAGTTCGGCTTTCTTGCTGGCAATCTTCTCTTGCGCTTGTTCAGGATCAGCAACTTGATAAAGGGCTACCTGACCGATCATCTGGCGCTCATGTACTTGAGCAGTAAAACCACCTGCTCGCTTGATGATTTTGCTAGCATAGCTGGCCGCAGCAACCACTGAGGGTTCTTCTGTCACATAGGGAACTGTGTAGTCCTGACCATTCACCACAAGCTCTGGAATGACGGAATAAGGCAGAGAAAAAGTTCCTACCACATTCTCACTCAGCTGATCTGCAACTGCCAAGCTGACTTGTTCATCCTGCTCCAGACTGGTTTGCTTTTCAGGGCTAAGGAGCGCCTGAGCTTGTAACAACTCAAGGCGCTCATGGTATGTTTTTTTAGAGAATCCATTCCAACTTATCTTCATTATTTTTCAACCTTGCTATAACGGCGTTGGTGGTCGACAATTTCAACCAAGGCATAGTCTTGATGTTCATAACCTGCAAATTGAGCTGAGCCAGACTCATCCAACTGCAATTCTTCGAAGAAGACTTTTTCATAGTCTGTAACAGACAATGCTGTACGTTGCTTGAGTTTGCTCAAGCGATCCTTATCAAGGTAAGCCTCATAGCCTTCGACCAGCTCACCACTAAAGAACTCTGAAACCGCTCCACTTCCGTAACTGTAGAGGGCAATTTTATCGCCAGCCTTCAAAGTCTCTGCATTTTCCAAAAGGGAGAGGAGACCGAGGAAGAGGGAACCTGTATAGATATTCCCAATCATCTGACTGTAGAGAATGGATTTGTCAAAGTTTTCTTGCAAACTATCCTGCTTCTCCTGAGATAGAGTCTTGTCCATCATCTTGCGCAAGCCTTTTAGGGCCAACTTAGGATAAGGCAAGTGGAAGCAGATAGCCACAAAGTCATCCATAGTCCAATCATAGCGTTTCTTGTATTCATCCCAAGTCGTTGTCAGGCAATCAAGATACTGTTGGGTCGAGTACATGCCGTTTACATAAGGAGTGCTTGAGTAGTTCGGACGCCAGAAATCCATGATGTCGCGCGTTTGGGCAACGTTATCATTGTTAAAGGCCATGATGCGCGGATTTTGAGTGATTAGCATCGCCACACTTCCAGCACCCTGAGTTGGTTCACCTGGAGTTCCTACACCATACTTGGCAATATCACTGGCAATGACCAGAACCTTAGACTCTGGAGAATTTTCCACATGTAACTTGGCATAATGAAGGGCAGCTGTTGCTCCATAGCAGGCTTCTTTGATTTCAAAGCTACGGGCGAAAGGCTGGATGCCTAGCAGACCATGAACAAAGACTGCTGCCGCCTTACTCTGGTCAATCCCTGACTCGGTTGCCACGATGACCATATCGATTTCTTCTTTTTCTTTGTCTGTTAAAATAGAGTTGCTTGCACTAGCTGCCAAGGTAACAATGTCCTCAGTCAGTGGCGCAATACTAATTTCATTTAACAAGAGTCCCTTGCTAAATTTTTCGGGGTCAATTCCCCTCGCTTCTGCTAAGTCTTGTAATTTCAAGACATAGTGACTGGTCGCAAAACCAATCTTATCAATACCGATTGTCATATTTACCTCTGTTTTTTCATTCATTGTAAAAAATCGTTTCATTCTATTTTATCACAAATAGGGACAAAAGAGAGAAAAAAGACTTGATTCAACAAATCAAGTCTTTGCTTTGATTGTATTAGGAAGAGATTCCTCGTTGTTTGCAGATGTAGTAATAAAGCTTTAGAATTACCGTTCCACTTGCCATTCCAATAGAAATAACAAGAGCTAACATAACCACCAAAGTCGCGCTAGCAATTGCATGGCTGTAATCGCCTGTCACAAAGAAAGCTGTCGTTCGATAGGATAAATAACCTGGCACCAAGGGGGCAAGAATGGCCAAGACAAAGACCACCGCTGGTGTCTTATAGACAATACTTAAAATCTGACTGATGCAAGAGCCAATTACTGCTGCGATAAAGGTCGCAATAATAACATTGGTTGGTTCTTTGAGCACGAGATAGAGGAGCCAAACGCCCATTCCCAAAATACCACCAGGTAGGAGCATGGAGCGTTGAACATTCAGTACGATTAGAAAGGTGATAATGGCGAGTAAACTCGCCACTGCTTGGAGCAAAATACTTGTTAGAGTCATCTTATGTCATCAAAACCAGGGCGACAGAGGTGCCAGCCCCTAAAGCGAGGGTAATGAGCAAAGATTCAAACATCTTGCTCATACCAGAGTTGATATGGTTGGTCATGATATCCCGTACCGCATTTGTCAGAGCAATGCCTGGAACAAAGGGCATAACCGCTCCTGCTATAATCAGGTCTGCCGTCGAAGGAAATCCTGTGTGGCGGGCCCAGAACTGGGCAATCAATCCGAAAACAAAGGCACCCGCAAAGGCCGTTACAAAAGGAATGCGGACAAACTTCTCTACATAGAGAGAGAAGGCAAATCCAAATAAGGTCGCAATAGCCGCACCAAAAGCGTCATAGACATTGCCCCCAAACATAATCGAGAAGAAAGGGGCACTGAGGGTCGCTGCTACGGTTACTTGGAACTTGGTATAAGGAAGGGCTTGATTGCCGATTTCTTTCAGCTTTTTAAAGGCTGTCGAAAGATCAATCTGCCCTCCGACAAGCTCCCGTGATACTTGGTTGACATCACAGACTTTTTCAATGTTATAAGAGGATGAGGTCACCCGTTTCATCCGAGAAATATTGGTGTTTTCAATAGAAAAGAAAATAGCTGCAGGCATGGCAAGAACATTGCAATCCATTATTCCCTGCGAATGGGCAATACGGATCATAGTATCCTCAACCCGATGAATCTCTGAGCCACTTTTCAGGAGAATGGTTCCTGCTAGCATAATCACACCAATGACGGCATTCAACTCTCTCGATTCGTCCATTTTCTCCTCCTTTTTTCTACTTCCTATATTTTATCACAAAATCTTGTGAAAAAAAATCTTTGTCATGAATTCATGACAAAGATTCGTTTAATCTCGAGAACTTTCGTGAGTTCCTTCACTATTGGATGAACTACTAGAAGGAGTGTTCCCTTGTTGATTTCCTTGTTGGTTCCCCTGGTTTGGAGTGGTTGTAGAACCTTGGTTCCCACGTTGGGCAGGATTAGAGGATGAAGTTGATGGCGGTGTTTTTGGTTTGTAGATAGAAAGTTTGATACGCGTACTTGCAAGATCAACCTGTTCTCCTGCTCTTGGCGTTTGACTTACAACAGTTCCTTCTGCGGTTCCTTCAGGAGCAGTCGATACTTCTACAACCTCAATATTTGCTTCCTTCACACCGACAATTTGAGTCAAGTTATTCTTTGTAAACTCGAGACTTGAACCGATGTAGTTCGGCATGCTGACACTAGTCACCTTCTTAGCCACTGTTAAGGTAATCGTAGTGGCTTTTGAGAGATCATAAGTCGAACCCGAAGTAGGGGTCTGTCTGAGGACGATTCCAGGTTCGCTTTCATTGGATTCTTCCTCTTCCATCTTGATTAGATTTTCAGGAACCTTCTTCTCCTTGAGTTCGGCTACGACATCCGTATACTTGCGTCCGACATAATTGCTCAATTGGAAGGATTGCTTACCAGAAGAAACTATCAAATTGACCTTGGTTCCTTCTTTTCGGCCGCTACCAGCTTCTGGATCCGTTCGAATAACTCGTCCTTCTGCTACGGTATCGCTGGCCTCTGACTTTTCTTCACCAGCTTCAAACTTGGATTTTTTAAGAGCTTCCTTAGCCTCTGCAACGGTTTGTCCAGCCACGTCAGGAATAGCAATCGTTGCTGGTGTTCTTGACAAAATCCAGACCAAAGAGGCTGCAACCAATAGAAGACTGGCCAAAAGAATCATATAGCGAGCCTTAAACTTCCGTTTCTTGGCTGGTTTTGGCGCTGGAGCCGGTTCTGCCACTGGTTGAGTTGGTTTCTTTGGCTGAGGGCGTTCTTCTTGCGCCGGAGCTTTAGGAATCGATGTTAGTGTACTTTGTGGGACTTTAGGTAAAGTCTTAGTGTCTGCCTTACTCGTATCGTCAAAGACCAGTTTCGGTTCATTGCGACGATTATAAGACAAGCTAGTTGACAAGTCCACATACATTTCTGAAACAGACTGATAACGATCTGACAGTTTCTTAGCAGTTGCCTTGATGACAACATTTTCTAAAGCCTGAGGGACAGATGGGTTTTCAGCTATGACGGACGGAAGTGGCTTCTGGAAATGCTGGAGGGCAATCGTAACCGCACTATCCCCATCATAAGGGATATGTCCCGTCAGCATCTCATAGAAGATAATCCCCATTGCATAGATATCACTCTGGAAGGTCGCTTTAGAACCACGCGCTTGTTCAGGTGACAAATAATGAACAGAGCCTAACATTGAGTTTGTCTGGGTCAGACTAGTCTCCGCAAAGGCTACGGCAATCCCAAAGTCCGTGACCTTAGCTGTGCCGTCGGGTGTCAAGAGGATATTTTGAGGTTTCAAATCCCGGTGAACGATTCCTCGAGTATGGGCTAAGCGCATGGCCAAGAGGATTTGCCCCATGATCCGAACCGCTTCTTCATTTGAAAGAGGATAGTGTTCTTTGATATAACGCTTGAGGTCAAGGCCTGCTACGTATTCCATAGCTAGGTACTGTTGACCGTCTTCCTCACCAATATCTGTTATCCGAACGATATGAGGATGGTCCAGATCCGCCATGGCCCTCGCTTCACGTTGGAAACGTGCCACAGCAATCGGGTCCGTCTGGTAGTTGGTCCTCAGGACCTTCACTGCCACTTCTTCCCCGTCTAGGATCAAATCCTTGGCCAAGTAAACATCTGCCATGCCTCCTCGACCAATCTGCTTGACAATCCGATACCGCCCGGCAAAAATCTTGCCGATTTGGATCATTCTGCTGCCTCCTCGTTCATGTAAACAAGGGCAACCGTAATGTTGTCTAAACCTCCTGCATTGTTAGCGAAACGAATAAGGGTTGCCGCCTTGTCTGCTAGGGAAATATCGCTGGTTACGATATCATAAATCTCACTTGCCGAAATCATATTGGTCAAACCATCACTATTGAGCAAGAGATAATCTCCTGACTCCAGTGTAATCATCCCAAAATCTGGCTGGATTTCATCTTTTTGTCCGATAGACTGGGTGATGATATTCTTTTGAGGGTGAGTTTCTGCTTCTTCTGGAGTCAATTGACCAGCCTTGAGCAATTCATTGACCAAAGAATGGTCACTTGTCAACTGGTGGTATTCTTCTCCACGAATCAAACCGATACGAGAATCTCCAATGTGAGCATAGATGGCTTGGTTGTCAATAAAAGCAACAGCTTCTAGCGTTGTTCCCATACCTCTGTAGGCTTCGTCCTGACCTAGTTGATGAATTTTTTGATTTTCAATCTCCAGGTAGTGGGCAAACCACTCACGAACTTCATTGACTGAGTCAATTTGGGTATCCACCCAAGCCACACCAAGGTCTGTTACCGCCATCTCACTAGCGATATTTCCTGCACGGTGTCCTCCCATCCCGTCAGCCAAGATGATCATAGTGCGTCCTGCTCGGTTGACAAAGTGATTGACATAGTCCTGATTATTTGTCCGTTTCTGACCAACATCTGTTAATAATGCTATTTCCATTGTGTCAGTTCCTTCCTATTCTGATATCTTGCGAAATTGGCTGATAAAAAATCCATCACTTCCATACAATTCAGGAGTGATCAGGATGCAGCCATCTTTCAGGATATCTTTACATTCGTGTTCTAGTTTAACCTGCTCGAACTCGGGATGACTTTCTAAAAACGCCTCAACGACTTGAAAGTTCTCCTCAGAGACAATAGTACAGGTACTATAAGTTATTATACCACCTTTTCGTAGCGTTTGACAAACACTACCTAATATTTCCAGCTGAATTTCCTGTAAGGACATGAAATCTGCTGTTTCTTTATTGTATTTGATGTCTGGTTTGCGGCGTAAAAGTCCAATCCCAGAACAGGGAGCATCTACCAAAATCTTATCAAATGAAGCCTGAGCAAAAAACTCATGTACCTTTCTGGCATCCAATTTTTGCGTTTGCACTCGATCTGCCACACCCAAACGCTCCGCATTTTCTTGGATCAAGTCCAACTTATGGTCATACAAGTCCAGAGCAGTCACCTTACCGGATGTGAGGTAAGAAGCCATATGGGCTGTTTTTCCACCCGGAGCGGCACAGGCATCTAGGACCTGTTCATCACCTTGTAAATCAAGAGTCGGAGCAACCAATTGACTGGACTCGTCTTGGATGGTTATAGCCCCTTCTGCGAACAAATCATGACCTGCAAAGTGGCCTTGCTCCTTGACCAGACCAGTGGCCGCCAAAGGTGAATCACTCGCCTCTAAAACGGATTTGATTTCCTCTTTTCGGCTCAAGTCTGTCACTCGAATACTGGCTTTGTTACGCACCAATAGGCTTTCAAAAATGGCTTGGGCTTGCTCTTCGCCGTATTCTTCCTTGAACTTAGATACTAGCCAAACTGGGAGAGAATAGGCAATGGAATCACGCTTATTTTTTCGTTTGATGCTGTCAATATCTGGCCAACCTTCTCGCAAGATACGACGAAGGATGGCGTTGACTAATTTTTCACTGCCTTTTTTACGGGCTTTGGCTAGATCTACCGCTTCATTAACAACAGCGTGATTAGGAATCTTATCCAGATACCGAAGTTGGTAAGCGCTCAGAAGGAGCAGGATATAGAGCCAGTTATCTAACTTATCTCTGTCTTGGATAAAGTGGGACAGGTACCATTCCAGAGTCAGTTTACGAGCTACCGTTCCGTAGACAATCTCTGTCACCAACCCCTTATCTGCTACTGAGAGTTGACTGCCCTTGAGGTGTTTATTTAAGGCAATATTGGAATATGCTTGGTTAACCAAAACATCCTCTAGCACTGCTAGAGCAAGACTTCTAGCCGTTTCTACTTTAGTCACCAAATCGTTCTCCTACAGTCAATGTCCGTCCAACTCCATTGAGGAAGGAAGAAATGTCCATCTTAGGCTTTCCAGCTGGCTGGACTTGCTTGAGAGATAGGGCACCTTCTGCCGTTGCGACGATCAATTCCTTCTTGCTAATAGACAAAAGCTCACCTGGATTTCCCTGACCTTCTACTGGTAGAGCTTCATAAATTTTAAAGCGGTCTCCCTTGAGAAAAGTGTGGGCAACAGGCCATGGATTCATCCCTCTGATTTGGTTGAAGAGTTGGCGATTGGTTTTAGTCCAATCGAGTTTCTCTTCTTCTGGCTTAATATTTGGAGAAAATGTAACCTGGTTTGTATCTTGCGGTTCTGGCTGAATTTCACCAGCTATATAGCCAGGTAGCGTATCCAAAAGCAAATCGCGACCAACGATTGCCAATTTTTCAAACAAGGTTCCGACATTGTCCTCATCTGTGATAGGAATACTGCGACGGGAAATCATATCCCCTGCATCCATTTCCTTAACCATCTCCATAATGGTCACACCAGCTTCCTTATCCCCTTGAATCAAGGCATAATGAATGGGGGCGCCACCACGGTGTTTTGGAAGAAGGGAAGCGTGAACGTTGACCGCAAAATCCATGCTATCAAGGAGTTTACTTGGGAGAAATTGTCCAAAAGCAGCAGTCACAATCCCATCCGCTCCTAGCTTCATAATGGCTTCCATCTCTGGACTTCCAGATAATTTTTCAGGCTGGTAGATAGGAAGGCCTGCTTCTTTGGCAGCCTGCTTGACCGGGGTTTCTTGGATCACTTTTTTACGGCCGACAGCGCGATCTGGCTGGGTCACAACAGCTAGAATCTCGTAACGGTCGTCTGTCAAAAGTCCTTTTAAGACTGTCGCTGAAAAGTCGGGTGTCCCCATAAAGATTAGTTTTGTCATTTCTTCTCCTTCTTATAAAAATTGCTGCGGCTCATGGTCAATACTGAGACGAAGCTCGCTATTTTCCCGTTCTTGAGTCAAGGCCAAGACCTGGTTGAGAGTCGGTCCCAGCTCATCTTCTAAACGGTATTTAATTAAAATCTGGTAATGATAAAGGTTGTGGGTACGAGCAATGGGTTTTGGCGTTGGTCCAAGGATTTTACTAGTTTCCGATAAACCTGAGCGCAAAATTCCCATGACTTCATAGGCACGTTTGACAACCTCTTCTTCTTTCTTGTGAGAGAGGGTAATCCCAATCGTAAAATAATAAGGCGGATAGCCGAGTTGGCGCCTGATGCCCATTTCATAAGTGTAAAAGCCTTCGTAGTTTTGGTCTTTGGCAAAACGAATAGCATAATGCTCAGGATTGTATGACTGAATCAAGACCTGCCCAGCTTTTTCCGCACGTCCAGCCCGACCAGCCACCTGAGTTAAGAGCTGGAAGGTTCTCTCGGAAGAACGGAAATCAGGTAAGTTTAGGGCCGTGTCCGCATTGAGCACACCAACCAAAGTCACATTTGGAAAATCCAAGCCCTTGGCAATCATCTGAGTTCCCAGCAAGATATCTGCTTCGCCTTGACCAAACTGGTCAAGAAGAGCTTGGTGACTGCCCTTCCTGCGGGTCGTATCCACATCCATCCGCAGAATGCGTGCCTGAGGAAAGAGCTCTGCTAGCTCATCATAGGCTTTCTGAGTCCCCGTCCCGTAGTAACGAATACTGCGGCTCTGACAGTTGGGGCAGACATGAGGAATTCCCTTAGAAAAGCCACAGTAATGGCAGTTCATGGTCTTGGTATCCATGTGGAGAGTCAGAGAAATATCGCAGTTGGGGCAGCTATCTACCGTCCCACACTCCCGACACATAACAAAGCTAGAATAACCCCGACGGTTGAGCATAAGAACTACCTGCTCTTTTTTATCCAAACGGTCTTGGATGGCTTCTAGCAAAGGGGGCGTAAAGTTTGACGTCTCATTCTGCCCGATATAGTCTCGAAAATCAATCACTTGAACCTCAGGAATAGTGGCTAAAGGATTGGCCCGTTGGGTCAGACGTAAGTGTTGATAGACACCTTTTCCAGCCCGCGCACGGCTTTCTAAGCTCGGTGTCGCTGAGCCAAGGACTAGGGCTGCTTGATTGTACTGGGCCCGTAGAATGGCGACCTCTCTGGCATGATAACGGGGATTGCTGTCTTGTTTGTAGCTAGCTTCATGTTCTTCATCGATAATCATGACACCCAGATTTTTCAAAGGGGCAAAAATAGCTGATCGAGCGCCAACAACAACTTGGGCATCACCGCGTTCTACCTTGCGCCATTCGTCGTACTTTTCACCATTGGACAAGCCTGAGTGAAGAATGGCTACTTTCTCACCGAAGCGAGCAATGAAACGCTCCGTCATTTGTGGTGTCAGGGAGATCTCAGGTACCAGCAAAATGGCTGTCTTACCCTTGTCCAAGGCTCCTTGGATAATTTGTAAGTAAACCTCTGTCTTCCCACTCCCTGTAATCCCTTGAAGGAGGAAGGGAGGCTGTTGACTGCCAATAGCACTGACAACGGCATCACGCGCCTGTCTTTGTTCTGGATTCAATTCCAAAGGTGTACTTGCTTCAATCCCTTCAAAATAAGCAGCCGAGCGTTGGACTTCCATTTGGACTAGAGATAGAGCCCCTTGATCCACAAAAAAGTTGACTTGCTCCCGTGAATAGGATTCTAACAAGCTAGCCAGAGGAGCACTTTCAGGATGAGACAGCAGATAGTCTCTCAGCTCTGCCTTTTTCTTGGCACGCGCAGAAATCTCAATCTGCTCTAGTCGAGTAGCATCAACCTCATACCAAGACTGGGTCTTGACCTTCTTTTGATCGATTGCCTGGTATTCTAAACGGAGTAGACCTTTTCTCGTCAAGCTCATCATTTCTGCCTGTTTGGCAAGGTCTAGAGAAGAAAAGGCTAGCGAATCTTCGGGACCAAACAAGTGCTCTTTGTCTGCCTGACTGAGACCTTCTAAAGGATAGAGAATCTTATCATAACTGGAGTTTAAAAATCCCGGCAACATGGCTTTTAGAATGGAGATTTTATAAGAAAAGACAGACTTGCGTAATTCCTCAGCCAACCAGAGTTGCTCTTGAGTGAGAACCGGGGAAAAATCTAGCACATCTGCAATCTCCTTCAAGTCCTGATCGGCAACCTCTTCATCCAACTGGGACTCCAAGCCTAGCACAATCCCTTGAATCAAACGATTGCCCTTACCGAAGGGGACATGGACCCGCATACCGACTTCCAACATGTCTACAAATTCCTCAGGGACCTTGTAGCTGTATGGCTGGTCCGTCTGCATCAGGGGAACATCCACGATAATCTTTGCAATAGCCATCTTCTCACCTCCTTCTTGTCAGTAAATTCTTGCAATAGAAAAAATAAGATTGAGTCCCCCCAACCTTAAATTTTTTCACCATCTTCTTTTTCTTTAGCAATTTGCTCTTTGATTTTCTTTTCTTCTTCTTCTCTGCGGCGTTTTTCTTCTTCGATACGGAGACGAACCGCTTCACGTTTTCCTTCTGGATCTGGGTGAATGGTTACATTTCCAGACTCGATTTCTTCCAAAGCACGAAGAGTTGATTTTTCAGACTTAAACTCTTGAGTTGCTGGCGCACCGGCTTCTAGTTCGTGGGCACGCTTTGCTTCCAAGATTACGAGTGAATATTTTGATGGCACCTTGTCTAGCAAGGTATCGATAGAGGGTTTTAACATCATTTGCTTGTACCTGTTTCCTATAGTTTATCGAGTAGTTGGAGATTTTGGCAACATCTCCTGGTAGTGACCAATGACACGGTCCACACGGAAGTGTTCTGCTTCGATCACACGCTTGACACGTTCAGCAGCGAGGGGCACCTGATCGTTGACAATGGCATAATCATACTCACGCATGAGGGCAATTTCTTCCTTGGCTTTTTCGATTCGTTGGGCAATCACTTCAGCGCTATCTGTTCCACGACCTACCAAACGATCTTGCAATTCATCCAAATCTGGTGGTGTTAAGAAGATAAAGACAGCATCTGGAACCTTTTTCTTAACCTGAAGAGCTCCTTGAACTTCAATCTCAAGAAAGACATCGATTCCCTTGTCCAGAGTTTCATTGACATAGGTCAGCGGAGTTCCATAGTAGTTACCGACATACTCTGCATACTCCAACATCTGGCCCTGACGGATTAGCTCTTCAAACTCTTCACGAGTACGGAAGAAATAGTCCACTCCGTCCACTTCACCAGGACGTTGCGCACGCGTCGTCATCGATACAGAGTATTGAAATTGATTCTCAGAACTCTCAAAAATCTTTCTTCTAACCGTTCCTTTCCCAACTCCTGAAGGACCAGAAAAAACGATTAGCAAGCCTCGGTCTGCCATTATGTCTCCTTTAGTTAGTCTGTGAAATAAAGTAAAATTTCTCTCGGATACTGATGATAGCGTCAGTTATCCTTCTACAGTCTTTCTATCTAGTGTAACAAAAAAGCAGTAATATTTCAACCGCTCTTTCTTATTTATTTAGCATAATCTACTGCACGAAGTTCGCGGATCACGGTTACCTTGATATTTCCTGGGTAATCGAGATTGTTTTCAATTTTCTCACGAACTTTGTGAGCCAAGATTGTGACTTTGTCGTCTTTGATTTGTCCTGGATTAACCATGATACGGATTTCACGTCCTGCTTGAAGGGCAAAGCTATTTTGCACTCCTTCAAAGCCATTGGCGATTTCTTCCAAATCATGGAGACGCTTGATATAGCTTTCAAGAGACTCGCTACGAGCACCTGGACGCGCTGCACTCAAGGCATCTGCTGCAGCAACGATCACCGCAATGACGCTTTCAGCTTCGACATCGCCGTGGTGGCTAGCAATGGTATTCACCACAACTGGGTGTTCCTTGTACTTGCGTGCCAACTCTGTACCAATCTCAACGTGGCTACCTTCAACCTCGCGGTCAATAGCCTTCCCGATGTCATGAAGGAATCCAGCACGACGGGCAAGAGCCGCATTTTCACCAAGTTCACTGGCGATGATACCAGACAACTTAGCAACCTCAATCGAATGACGCAAGACATTTTGTCCATAAGAAGTACGGAACTGCAAGCGTCCCATAATCTTCATCAAGTCTGGATGGAGGTTTGGCGCACCAATCTCATAGGCCGCAGCCTCACCGTATTCACGGATCTTATTGTCAATCTCTTGACGGTTTTTCTCAACCAATTCCTCGATACGAGCTGGGTGGATGCGGCCATCCTTGAGCAACATTTCCATGGTCATACGAGCAATTTCACGACGAATCGGATCAAATCCTGACAAGGTTACCACTTCCGGTGTATCGTCAATGATAACATCGACTCCTGTCAAACTTTCAAAGGTACGAATATTACGCCCTTCACGACCGATAATGCGCCCCTTCATGGTATCATCTGGTAGGTGAACTGTCGAGTTTGTTGACTCTGCTACATAGTCACCAGCGATACGCTGCATAGCCTGAACCAAGATATCTTTCGCAATCTTGTCTGAACGTTCCCTCACTTCTTGCTCAGCCTCACGAATGCGGCTAGCAATTTCCTTGGTCAAGTTTTCCTCGGTCTGAGCCAAGATAATATCTCGAGCCTCAGTTTGGGAAAGGGAACTGATACGTTCAAGTTCAGCTTCTTTTTGTCTTTCGACTTCCTCTAATTGCTCTTCACGTGCATCAAGGTTTTTTGCTCTATCAGAAATACTTTGTTCTTTTTGTTCAAGTGTTTTTTCTTTGTTCGTCAAATTGTCGTCCTTACGGTCAAGGCTCGTAGCTCTCTCCGTCAAACGACTTTCAATTTGCTTGAGCTCCTGACGTTCTGACTTAAATTCAGCGTCCACTTCTTCACGGTATTTTCTGGCTTCCTCTTTGGCCTCCAATAGTGCTTCTTTTTTAAGAGACTTGCTTTCGCTCTTGGCTTCATTTAGCAATAAATCCGCTTCGCGCTCAGCTTGTCCTCGTAAATTAGTTGCTTCTTGTTCAGCATTTAGAAGCATCAACTCTGCAGCTTCTTGAGATGATTTCATCTTAGCTGAGATGCTGACATATCCAATGACTAAACCAATGATGACGGCAAAAACAGCAATCGCAAGTGTCATGATTTCCATGTTTTTACCTCATTAAATTTGTTTATCGAATGACATACATTCCTTAATATTCTATCATAAAAAACCGATTTTCACAAACCCAAATTGAAGAGTTTTGTGTGAATTTTAGAAGAAAGTTCTTAAATCACCAAACAAACTTTCTAACTCTTAAAAATGAGATTTTCATTAAAACATACAATAAAAAAGCCTACCTTTCAGTAGACTTAGTTTGATTCGATTTTGATAGGCACTCTGCCAAAATTCTGCTCTGCAATACTTGGCTGTCCCAGTTGGTAAATCTGGTCTGCCTTTTGGGTCATGGTATCCCAAGGTTCTTTGCCAATTCGACTGACTAGATGGACCTGCTCTTTCAGTGACTTGAGATGTTGTCTGCCTTTTTCGGTAAAGCCAAGGACATGGATGGCTTCTGGCAAGTAACTTTCTCTGGCCTGCACCAAAATATAAGTCAATAAGCGTCTGACACGCGCCTTGGTGTAGCGTTTGGTGGCAACTGCCTCGACCAATTCGTCAACAGACTGAGCCTTCTTGATAGCCTCCTTGATGCGCACAGCCATTTCTTGATTGACCTGATAGATGGTGGTTAGGTCTGGATTTGACAAGATTTGATAGCGGAGCAAGGGAAAATAGTCATCCCAACTCACCCTACACGCCAACTCAAAGAGGTCAAGAGAAGGCATAAAGCGTTCTAAGAAATCTTGGTCTGATTGGTGCTGACGGATGGCTGTTGCCGAGGCAAAGTCCACATCCTTGTCCACAGAATGATAACCTGCCCCCTGACGCTGAATCGGATGCAGTTTGATGTTGCGTCCTGCAACCGCCTTTGCATAGGCCAGAGCAAGGACATGATTAGGCGTATTGCCTGAAAAATCTAGACCTGCAAATTCTTTCCACATGGCTTGGGTTTTCTGGGGATAGGAAAGGGAATCAGGCAGATTTTCCACAAAATTCTCCATCTCAGTGCCTTGCTCTGTGTATAAGTCAGATATTTTTTGGTAATCCAGAACTTCCTCCGTCCCAAAAGCGAGGTTATCAATGCCCAACCTAGCTAAGATATCCACAGCTCCTTGACCGAAGAAATCTGCCGCCTGAACACTAACTAAAAAGGGCAATTCCACTACCAGATCCGCTCCATTTTCCAGCGCCATCTGAGCCCGTGTCCACTTGTCCACTATAGCAGGTTCTCCACGCTGCATGAAACTCCCAGACATGGAAACGATTTTCAGTCCCTTCGCCTGCTCAAGCAAATATTTGTGCCCATTATGGAAAGGATTGAACTCCGCGATAATACCTGTGATGGTCATGATGTTCTCCCTTTCTAATGACGAAATCTACGATACCGCTCAGGCAATCTTCCTCTCCAGTTAAGCCATTGTTTTTCTCCTACTGGAAGGATTTCTGCCAGTTGTTCATTACTATAATTTTTTTGTAACTCAGGATAAGCTATCAACATAGTTGGTCTATGGCATCCAGCAACTGTCATTGGCCATGTTCCATACATCAGCATATGTCGGATATCATCCTCCGATTTTATTTCATTTACTAACATATCAAAAAGTTTCTTAGACATATCGTAAACGACTAACTCTGAAAATACGGTTCCTTCTTCCTGAACATAGAAGTATTGCCCATCTTTCTCCCAAAGCGTTCCATTTTGACGAATACGATTAAACTGCGAAACTTCTTCCCAAGAATATTTTGATCGAACCATATCCATCTCCTACTTCTGCGCGACAAAAAACCAACGGGTACTTGTCTCTGTTGGCTCCTTGTCCTCAAAGTCCGCATAGAGTTTGAAAGACTTGAAGCCAGCCTGTTCCAGCAAAATATCATAGGTCAAAACCTCATAAGTCCGCTCCTCATGCACTTCATCGTGGCGACTAAAGGAACCGTCAGCCTCCTTGACAAAGAAAGTCAACTCATGCACGATGGAGTGAGGAGCTTCGTCCTCATAGGTGTCCCAAAGCATGGCAAAATCTTCCGCATTTTCATGGTAGGAATAGCCTGGAAAAACCTCATCCGTCTGGTAGGTCGAATGCACGTCAAAGATGAATACTCCGTCTTCGTTGAGGACATTATACACTTCCTTAAAAACGTCTCCTACCTCGACCTCATCCTGCATGTAGCAGATAGAGTCCGAATAACACGTGACAAAGTCGTATTGACCTGCCTTAGATAAATCCAGCATATTGCCTTCAATAAAATCAATCTTTTGCTTGGCTGAAGTAGCTCTTTTCTCCGCAATCTTCAGCATATCCGCGCTCAAGTCAAGTCCTGACACATCAAAACCAGCTTGAGAAAAGCGGACAGACTGGATACCTGTTCCACAAGCCAATTCCAAGAGTTTCTTTCTCTCCTTGGTCTTTGGCAAATGACGGAGGGAAAAATCCGTCCATTTATCGTATAAACTATCGTCCATCACAGCATCGTAAACAGCCGCAAAGGTTTCATAAGTCGCCATAAATCATGATACCAAGTCCGCCTGTAATTCGATAGAAAATTAGGAACCTGACGATGGAGCCGAGCTCCAAGGAAGGCTGTCTATTTTCCGAGAATTACAGGACGGGTTCAAATCCTTTCTAAGATACAAAGAGCGTTAAAAGCAAGGAGAAAATAGGAAACTTTCTGCTGTATCTTCAGATACAAAGGAAGTTACTCTTTTTCTCGCAGCTTTTAGCTCGTGTTCAGTTTCGAGATGAACAAAACACGACGCCCTCACCTTTCTATCCATTTTTTCTAAAATAAGCAAATAAAACCCAGTTGCCTGCAACTGAGTTCATCTACTAGGCCAAGGCTTCTGAAATATCTACAGAAGCCGCCTCATGCCATAGTTTTTCTAGGTTATAGTGGGCACGCATTTCTTCTGAGAAGATATGCACAACAACACCGCCGAGGTCTAGTAAAACCCAGCCTCCAGCTGCATCACCTTCAACATGACTGCCTTTAAAGCCTGCTTCCGCTACTTTTTCACGGATATTATCTGCGATAGCGTCCAACTGACGGCTATTCATCGAGCTAGTGATAACAAAGTAGTCCGTCACGCTGGTCAAATCTTGTACATCAAGTGCGAGGATATCCTCCGCACGTTTCTCATCAGCCGCTTTCACGACTAGTTCTAGTAATTCTTTTTCGTTCATTTAGTCCTCTTTCAAATAGTGCACAAAGGCGTTATAGGTTTCAAGGGTTTGGGGATAGATGGAGAATCCCTGATGAGCTAAATGCTCCACAGTTCGTGCCGTTTCGTAGGCCACTGCCTTATTAAGTGACAAACTTGCAATTTCACGCGCCACATCCACTCCTGGAAAGGCACGATTGTGCTCGATGTAGTCTGCTACATAGATGACCTTGTCTAGATTGGTCATCTGACCAGCTCCGACTGTATGGATTTCAATAGCTCGCAGGATTTCTGGATCATGCAAATCCAAATCTTCCTGAATCTTGTAGATGCCAACCATGCCATGCCAGACATTATTGCCCCAATTTTTGAGGTCAGAATTTAGCTGATAACGGTCAATCAAGTCTAGAAATTCCTGATCTGACAACTTTTTAGCATAGTCGTGGAGAAGGCCTGCTAGACCAGCTTTATCGGCATCGACTCCAAATCGTTTCGCAAGTTCTATGGCTGCACGCTCCACCCCCAAACAATGGGTTAAACGTTTTTCAGGTAGAAGCTCTGCCATTCTTTCCAACAAAACCTCACGAGAACAGTTGATATAGTCTTGGTATGCCATCAGTAAAGCCCCTCCTTCTCGATGTAGTCTAGCACTGGCTGAGGTAGGAGAAAGTTGGGTTTCCGACCTTGAGCAAGGAAGTCACGCACCATGCTAGACGAGATGTCCATGAGCGGTACATCCACCCAGATAACTGGATAGGAAGTCCCTGCCTTGTAGCGCGGACGCTGAACCCCTACAAACTGAACCATGTCGACCAACTCATCAATTCGGTACCACTTAGGCAGATAGTCCACCATATCAGCCCCGATAATGAAGTAATAATCCGTATCTGGATGTTGCTCTGTCAAAATCTTCATGGTGTCGTAGGTGTAGGAAATGCCCTTGCGCTCTAACTCAATTGTTTCAATAGCTAGGCCTTCAATCCCCTCAATCGCCAACTCAAGCATCTTGAGCCGATGGTGCTCGGGGATGGTTTCCTTTTTATCTACATGAGGTGGTTGGTATTCGGGCATGAGCAGGATCTGGTCCAGTCCCAACTGTTGTCGTACTTGGTCCGCAACGATCAGATGGGCATTGTGAACGGGATTAAAATTCCCTCCTAGAATCCCGACTTG
The DNA here is from genome assembly GCF_030528045.1 of Streptococcus sp. Classification (GTDB taxonomy): domain Bacteria; phylum Bacillota; class Bacilli; order Lactobacillales; family Streptococcaceae; genus Streptococcus. Next base: position 21,758 of record NZ_JAUMZR010000001.1, on the reverse strand, counting down.
TTTGCGTTTTTTCTCCTTGATTTCTGGCTCCAACTCTACCTTGGTAAAGGGAGTCAATAATTCGATTGCCATAGGCTCGTCTTCCTTTAATTCTCTGTAAAAACGGTTGTTTGGAGTAGGTTTTAGATTTCTTTGACTTTCTTGGAAATCTTGCGATTTTCTTTCTTGCTGGATTGTTTAAACAAAATCAAGATGCGTCCGATTTTTTGGACAGTATCCACACCGATTTCTTCTTCCAAGATTTCAGCTACTTCGTGGATGTTTTCCTCTGTGTTTTGCAAGAGAGTAACCTTGATCAATTCACGGGCGTCAAGAGCTTGACGGACGCTGGTTTTGATTTGGTCGTTGAGACCATTTTTCCCGATTTGGATGATGGGTTTGAGGGTGTGTGCCTGGCTGTTGAGGAAGGCACGTTGTTTCGATGTTAATGACATAATTTCTTTAAAAGAGTTTCTTTTTATACTTTTCTGAAGTGGTGACGGACGTCAGCAAAGTCCTTCGGACTTTCATGACTAAAATTTGAGCCTAAGGTCTCAAATTTTCCGCAGTTGGTACAATCACTTGTACCAACTGACACCACGGCGAAAAGTATTCGTTATAGGCTCGCGGGGCTCGCCCAAATTCAGATAACCCTTTCCTTTCTGTGTTTAAATGATTGCTTTGCGTGTGACGACGGCGACGCCTTCTGGTACCCAGACGGCGACTTTGGCGGTGCCTGTTACGCGGATCCAGCCTAGGCCTGAGATGACCAGGTCTGTCTTGTCCTTAATGGCAAATACATGCTGGACTAGTTTTGGGAAATCTTCTTTTTCCTTGCTATTTGGTGGTGTCAGAAGGGTTCCAAGGTGCTTGTCGTAGAAAGCACTAGCGCCTTCTAGCTTGGTACGGTGGAGTTTGAGTTCATTGTCAAAGAAGGCTGTGAATCCTTGCTTTTCTCCTGATATGAAGTCAAAGCGTCCAAGACCACCTAAAAACAGAGTTTGCTCAGGGTTAAGCTGATAGGTTTTGGGCTTGATTTCCTTTTTAGGGCTGACATACTTGAGGTTTTTAGCCGTCAAGTAGTGGGCCATCTGGTGGCGGTGGATAATCCCTGGTGTATCGTAGATATAAGATCCGTCGTCAAGCGGAATCTCAATCTTGTCCAAGGTTGTCCCCGGAAAACGCGAAGTCGTGATGACATTTTGGTCACCTGTGATTTCTTGGATAATGGCGTTGATAAGGGTTGACTTTCCAACGTTGGTTACCCCAACTACGTAAACATCGCGGCCCTTACGGTAGTGTTCAATCTTGTCAATGACCTCCTTAATAGCATGCTTATTCTGAGCCGAAGCCAGGACGACATCCACAGGGCGAAGACCTTCTTCGTGGGCACGTTCCATGAGCCACTGGCTAATCTTGCCCGGTTTAACTGACTTGGGCAGGATATCTTTCTTATTTCCAACCAAGAGGACATCATTGCCCGATACAAAGCGTGGCAAGCCTGGGATAACTGATCCATTGAAGTCAAAGATATCAATGACATTGACTACCAAAGCATCACTGTCTCCCACCTCGTGCAAGAGCTTGAGGAAATCATCGTCCGTCAACTGGACATCTGTGATTTCATTGTAATGGCGGAGACGGAAACAACGTTGGCAATAAACTTCACCAGTCTCCAAGCCTTTTTCAAGTGCCGACTGGGGAGTAAATCCAAGACCAGCCTTGTCTGTCGTCTGAATGGTTGCTCCACAACCAATACAGAGAATTTCTTCCATAGTTAGATTCCTTTTTTATATGTAATCGGTCCATACTTTTCAGTAATTTGCTTCATGACACGGCGCTCGCGAGCTCGGTTAATCTGCGTCTTGATGGAGTCGTGTTGGACCAAGGGTTTGACTAAGATCGAACGAATACCTGCACGGTGAGCTGCTCGTATATCCGTCATAAGTTGATCGCCGACCATGACCACTTCATTTTTCTCATAGTGGAATTCCTTCATGGCACGGTTAATCCCAAATGTGAAAGGCTTCAAGGCCCAATAAACGTAATCAATCCCAAATTTCTCAACTGCACGTTGAACTCGTTTTTTGGTGTTATTTGAGACCACGATGATGCGGATACCTGCATCTCGGAGGTCATGTAGCCATTGCTTCATCTCTGGCGTTCCATCAGGGTTGTTCCAAGCAATGAGAGTATTATCCAGATCGACCAAAACAGCCTTGATTCCCTGCGCTTGCAGGCTTGGGACTGTCAGATCATAAACTGCTTCCACAGCAAAATCTGGCATATAATTTTCAATCGCCATTCTGGCTCCTTTTCTTTTTAATTTCTAGCAATATTCTTTAAATATTGGGCTAAGACTACCCATAAAATGAGACTAGCTATCAAAATATAAATCCAAGCATTTGGTTCATCTGCAAACGGTAAGGGAACATTCATTCCGAAGAATCCTGTAATAACTGCAAGGATAGCTAGCAAGACTGAGATGATTGTCAAAATTGTCAAATTATCATTTAGATTATTATTTAGGATGTTGTTGTAAGAGGCTGAGAGTTGTTGCAAAACTTGAGAAATCAAGTCTGTCATCGAAACCAACTGATGCGCTTCAATCATGGCATCGTCAAACTGCTCTCTTTCTACCTCATTAAAATTACGATAAAGAGCATGCCCTTGGATGTGTTCCAAGAGGAGACGATTTTGTTTGGCAGCTGCTGTCAGGTAAACCATACCAGTTTCCAAGTCAGAGAGGGCAAAAAGATTTTTTTTAGTTGTTTTTTGACGAAGAAGTGCACTGATTTCATCCTTACCTTTATCCATCTCTTCAATCACTGGATAATAAGCATTGCTTATAATCTCTAAACTGGCAAAAAGAAATTTGTAGATTGAAACAACTTCATGGCTTTCAAGGTAGGATGCCATTCGTTTAATCACATAACTATTCTTGTGATTGCTAATTGTGATCAGCCGTTGTTTTTCAACGATAAAGGTCATCGGAATCGCTTCATAATATTCTTTGTCTTTTTCTAAGTCAAGAACATTATAAATGAAGGTTACCGTTCCCGTTTCACGGTGATAGTCCATGTGAGCACGCTCATTTCTATCCAGAGCATACTCGATGGTTTCCTTGTCCAATCCATAGACATCCGAAAGGTCTTCCATGTTTTTAATCTTGTCCACATCAAGGTCTATCCAGGTACAATCGTGACCTAATTTTTTCTCTACAAATAGCATACTCTCTCCTTTACCAAACTCCTTCTATTGTACCACAAATCTGCTAAAATAGCCGGCCTATTCAGTACGAGATAGATTGCTGACGACGGTGATATTGCGATTGGGAACAAAGTGAAGGGCTCGATCATCACCTCGCAGTTGCGTTGTACGGATCCCTACGCTAACGACCTTTCCAGAAACGGTAATCGGTCCATTTGTCAGAACTACTTCATCACCCACATCAAGCTGGCGTTCAAAAAGAATGAAGAAGCCATTAATGACATCGGATAGAAAGCCTTGCGCCCCCATACCAATGGCCACCCCGGCAATCCCCGCACCGGCAAGGAGGCTAGAAACTGGCAAACCTAAAATAGACAGGATGCAATAGAGTAAGAAGAAATAAAGAATGTAGTTAAAGACATTCTCTAGCAAACGAGAAATGGTTTTTTGTCTTCCCGCATCCCGATTTGAAAATTTAAGCGAGGGCTTGACAATCTTTCGTACAGTTGCATGAAGCATCTTTTTAGCTATATAAAAGAGCAGAAACAAAATCAAAAGAGAAATCACCTTGGTCAAGAGATTCTCTAAAATAGTTGTTAAGTCAAGTCTATCAAAATAGCGTTGAAAAAAATCTTGCATATAAAACTCCTTTTTCCTATTATACCATAAAATCGTCCTTCTCTTTTCTTTCATAATTATTCAATTATCGCTCCTGCTTTCAAAATATCACTTGCCTCTATAGCATATTTATACTATAATTATAAACAATACATTTTGAAGGAGACTGCTATGAAACGAATCATTAGAGCCTGGACCAAGGCAAGCCTCATCAAACGAATCCTTATTGGAATGATTTTTGGAGCGACATTAGGGATGCTCTTTCCAAACCTTACAGGAATTGGTCTGCTTGGAGACCTCTTTGTAGGCGGACTGAAAGCCATCGCTCCTATTTTAGTTTTTGCCCTTGTTGCCAATGCCCTTTCCCAACACCAAAAGGGACAAAACACCAATATGAAGACTGTTATTTTCCTATACTTGCTCGGAACCTTTGCTGCTGCATTGGTGGCCGTTCTAGCTAGTTTCTTACTGCCTGTGCAAATCACCTTGACTAGTGCAAATACAGAAGTTTCTGCTCCTGACGGTATCGGTCAAGTCCTCAGCAACCTCTTGCTCAAACTGGTGGACAATCCCTTAAATGCCATTGTTGAAGCCAACTATATCGGGATTCTCTCTTGGGCAGTCATCTTTGGCTTGGCTATGAGAGAGGCAAGTAAACACAGTAAAGAATTACTGAGAACCATGGCGGATGTCACCTCTAAAATCGTGGAATGGATTATCAATCTAGCTCCCTTTGGGATTTTAGGTTTGGTGTTTAAGACCATCTCTGACAAGGGCATTGCCAGTTTGGCTAACTACGGTGTCCTCCTAGGACTTTTGATTGCTACTATGGCCTTTGTTGCTCTCATCATCAACCCGCTCATCGCCTTTCTCTTTATGAGGAAAAATCCCTATCCCCTTGTTTTAAAATGCTTACGTGTCAGTGGTATTACAGCCTTTTTCACTCGTAGCTCTGCCGCAAATATCCCTGTCAATATGAAACTCTGCCAAGACTTGGGACTGAATCCTGACACCTACTCTGTCTCCATCCCGCTTGGTTCGACCATCAACATGGCTGGCGCTGCTGTTACCATAAATGTCCTGACCCTAGCTGCCGTCAACACACTCGGAATCTCGGTAGACTTTGGGACAGCATTTGTGCTCAGTGTCGTAGGTGCCATTTCTGCCTGCGGGGCATCTGGAATTGCTGGGGGATCTCTTCTCCTCATTCCTGTCGCTTGTAGCCTCTTTGGGATTTCCAACGACTTGGCTATGCAGGTTGTCGGAGTCGGTTTTGTGATTGGGGTTGTGCAAGACTCCTGCGAAACAGCCCTGAACTCTTCAACAGATGTCCTCTTTACAGCGGTTGCCGAGTATGCTACAAACCGAAAACTTCGTCCCTAGTCTCTGACTCCTCGTTAAACACTTGATTCTATTAGTTTAGGAAATTTTCATGTCCCTCACTCAACGTACGACCAAACTGATCTTAGCGACCTGTCTCGCTTGTTTTCTCGCTTATTTTTTAGATTTATCATCAGCAGTTTCAGCTGGAATTATCGCTCTCTTAAGCCTCTCCGACACACGCAGAAGCGCGCTGAAATTAGCACGTAACCGCCTCTTTTCCATGCTCCTAGCGCTCGTTATCGGTGTTCTAGCCTTTCAGCTGACGGGCTTTCACATCTGGAGCCTAGGCCTCTATCTGGCTCTCTATGTCCCTCTTGCTTACAAAATGGGTTGGGAAATCGGCATCACCCCTAGCAGTGTCTTGGTCAGTCATCTCTTGGTACAGGAGTCTACTTCCCCAGAGCTCTTGCTCAATGAAGTCCTCCTCTTTCTCATCGGGACAAGCTTTGCTCTGTTGGTCAACCTTTATATGCCCTCTCGTGAGAAAGCCATCCAAAGCTACCACCTTCAGGTCGAAGAAAAGTTAAAAGACATCCTGCTTCGCTTTAAATACTATCTGTCAAGAGGAGACGGACGCAATCAAGCCCAACTCGTTGACCAATTAGACAAGCTCCTCGATGAGGCCCTCAAACTGGTCTACCTGGATCACTCGGACCACATCTTTCACCAGACGGACTACCACATCCACTACTTTGAGATGAGACAGCGACAAAGTCGCATCCTGCGAAATATGGCCCAGCAGATCAATACCTGTCATCTGGCCGCAAGTGAGAGTTTGATCTTGGCCCAGCTCTTTTCTAAGATTGCTGTCCAACTAAGCCAGACCAATCCTGCTCATGACTTACTTGATGACATCGAACGCTATCTGCAAGTCTTCCGCAATCGGAGTCTCCCTAAAACACGTGAGGAGTTTGAAACCCGTGCCACCCTCCTGCAACTACTACGCGAAGCCGAAATCTTTATCCAGGTTAAGGTCGATTTTTACCAGAAATATGGAAACTAAAACGCAAAGAACCTCAGAAAATTCCTCTGAGGTTCTTTTGTTTTGCATTTGGAAGAGAATTTTATTCCCTCACACTGTTCTCAAAAAAGAAATAGCAACTCCTAGTCGTCCATCACACCACCTGTCAGCTGGTACATGAGGTAAATGTGCTCCAAAACTTTTACCCTATCCATATGATCTACATCTTTAAAGCCTCCTAATGCTAGAAGTGGAACGAAACCAAAACACTCATCGTAGGCTAGCTGATCCTGTTTGGCAACAGCTTGTCTATATAAATCAAGTTCAAACTTCTTTGTAATATATTCGTTATCTAAAAAGGTTCCCAGACCATCTTCCTGCCAAATTTGTAGCAACTCAGCTGGAACTTGATTCTGGTATTTTTCAATCACTTCTTGTGGCATATCTGCCACTTTAACAAAATCTTTTAACATCTATTAATCCTCTGTCGCAATCTTCATAAAAGCCTGTTTAAAGTCTTCGTACATCTCAAAAGCAATTTTCATGACATTTTCAAAGTCATCATAATTAGCAATTACTGGATCCATGATTCTATAGTCCGGAGAGATGAGTCTCCTAGAAAACTCCATCAGTGGAGTCCCTAGTATAACTTTGTTTTGAGAGTCCCTAACACTCCATATCAATTCAACTAATCCTTTAAAGATACCAATATGGAATCCAAAAGTATAACCATTTTCTTTAATAGGTTCAATATAAAAGAATTTTTCACGCCCATCAAATTTAGCTCTATATCCTAAATCTTCGAAAACATCAAATATCAACTCGCCTGTAATAATATTTAAGCGTTTTTCTTTAGGCGTTCTATCTAAGCTAAATTTATCTGAAAGCTCCTTATAGCGCTCCACAAAATTTATAGCTTGCAAAGCCTGTTCAACTCTGCAGTCTAATTTCATCTGTCTACTCCTTTGTAAATCTTATTTCAACTCTGTATTCTTTGGCAATTTCCTTATATTTTTCAATAACATCTTTGGGCATATCTGCCACTTTGACAAAGTTTTCTAACATTTTTTCCACCATTTCGCGATAACTGCAATGCTCAAAAAATCACATTCTTCAAAATGTAATCAAACTTACTCTACTTTTGATTATGCTCTCTTTGGAAAGCTTCCATAGCCTTGAACTGTTCTAGTTCTTTTTCGTTTCTTGGTTCAAATCCTAAAAATTGATATCTGAAAAAGTTCATTCGAGCAGTTGGTCCAAAATTACTTTTCAACCATGGAGCATAGTCATAGTCGACTGAAAGCTTGTTATTTTCATCTAAATGGATGATACAAATATACCAATCCGCTAAATCATTCTCAATAAATTCTTTTTTTAGTTCTTCAGATTTCTCAAATAAAACTGTATTCTCGTTTAGAACTTCCATCATTGATAGACCAAAATCTTCTGACATTTCCAGATGGTAATGATAGTGATTTTTATACTTAAAATAGAAATAGGCTTCCCCGCTATAGGTCTTGTCCATCTCGATTACAATATACAAATCATCCCACTCAACTGGAATCATATCATTGGCTTGATGCACGATTTCAATAATTTTCTCATTAATCTGTTGTTCCATATTCCCCTCCGATTTAGATGTATTTTCCCCGTCTCTAGTATCCTTTATCTGTGAATGGTACCGCTTCTTACTGATAGGTTACCATCATAAAAACGAGAAGCAAGACAAACAAGGCTAGGCTAATCAAGAGGGTTACCATTTTTACCAAGCGGTTGTTCCGCCAGTAGCCTGGTTTTCCGATATTGCTGGTCGCATCCATGGAAAAGAGTTGGCTTTGGCGAGGCTGGATGAGAACCAGGACAATCAAGGCGACGGCTAGGATTATTCCTATAATCATCAAAACTTCCATCAATTTCACCTCAAGATTCCTAATAATGTAAAGATCAGGGCAAGAAGGATGAGCAAGCCGAGTAAAATGGAGAAGGTTTTACTGATCTTTTCTCCTCGGGTAGGCTTTTCTTTCTTAAGCGCTCCTTGCTTTAACTCTTCCATGCGTCCTTCGACATCCTTGTAAAATAAATCTTTTTTAGTCATGTCCTTCCCCTATTATCCTTTCCATCCCCTCTTGGTAAGTAGCCAAGTCCACATAGTTGGCATGGCGGCCTTGATGTCCAAGGGCTTGGCCCATCTTATCAAGACTGCTGAGAGCTTCTTGAATCTTCGCAATCATGTCTCCAACAGCCTGCACATCAAAGAGGTGTTCTGGAGCTGTGTAAGATCTGTTATGAGCTGTTTGGTCAAAGGCTAGGATGAGCATATTGTGCTCGAAGGCTTGACGGACAGCATCCAAAAGCTCGTTTCCGTAATTGATGTCTAGATAGAGATCCGACAGCTGGTAGAGTTCTCGAATCTTTTGCGGACTAGCGTTTTGATAGAGAACGACATTGGGATAGGAAAGCAAGGTCAGCAACTTGGACGACATTTCAGTCACTGCCGCGATTCGGAAGGTCACCATTGGCAAGGACTCAATCAGGGTTCCGATATGTTCGATCTGATCTGAGTTGGTAACGATCAAGGCATCTGGTCGAACGAAATTTTCTCTTTTGAACTGATAATGATAACCTAAATGGACAAACTTGTCATGATAGGCAGGATTGGTCAAGGTCAAGGCCTGTTCATAGGTAGCCTTATCTGGTATGAGGATCTGCTTGGCTCTCAGCCCCTCTTGCTCCAAGAGCAACTGCATATTCCCAGGAAGACAATCACCTAGCGGTTCTTGCCAGACTAAGATATCCTGTCCAGTCTTGTCTGGATAATGGTATGAGACCAAGAAAGAAGTAGCTAGAGTGTTAAAGAGAAGATGGCTAGTGTTGATTCCCAAGTCTTGCAAAAAGAAAATCGTGAATTCTACTCGATTTTTAAAATGGCGCAGACCTTGTCTGGGCAAGGTTAGGAGGATATCGCCTGTCACATGGTTTTCTAGGACAATTTCCTGCCCCTTTGCATCCTGATACTTGGTCAGGATAGCCTGCCCATCTGCACTATAGGTGGTCTTGGCAAAGCAGACTCCGTATCGGTTATAGTGGTCTGCTTGGTAGATGCGACCAGATAGGTCCTTCCAGTCGACTTGCTTGACCAGACGGGCCTGGGGAGCATCCACATAGTGAATCACGCCCCTCTCCCGAGAATCCTCTAGGATATGCGCCGACTGGTTATTGCCCGCAATCTCCCAAAATTCAGGTACGGCTACTTGGTTGAAATAAAGAGCTTTTCCCGACTCGTAACCTAGATAGTAGGTAAAGGGAGAAAGAATCCCATCTGGGAGAAAACCGTCTGGCTCGATCACAACTGTGACATGGGACAGATCAGCAGCTTCCAGACTTTCATGTAAATCTCGACTTTCCTGACCATATCGATCAAATAGTTGAATCATGCAGGACCTCCTCTATCGTTTTCTTCCACTTGTCCCTTACCTTATCTGTTAAAAATTCTCTCGCTAGGTCATAAGATGCTGTTTGCATAGCTGGCAAATGATTTTCCTGATAGAGCTGGCAGATCTTTTCTGCGAAGGCCCTTTTAATTTCCATTTCAACATGGTCGTCTGAACTTGGGATCAAGTAGCCATTTTGACCGTCCTGTATAAAGGTCTGGTTTCCATAAGGCACATCAAAACCAATCAGGGGCAAGCCTGAACCAACTGCCTCCATCAAGGTCAGACCAAAGCCTTCGCTGGTTGAGGCTGTCAGATAGACCTCATACTGGGGATAGATCTGAGCCAGGTCTGCATGCCCTTTGAGCTGGATATAGTTCTCCGCTTGGTGAGCCGTGATGATTTCCCTTAAAAGGGACTCCTCACCCCCACTGCCATAAATGTTAAAGGTAAGCTCAGGAAGGACTTGATGCGCCTGGATAACCGCCTTGACGAGCCAGTCGATGTGTTTTTCCTTGGCCAAACGCGAAGCGGTAATGAGAGAAAAGGGCTTGCGTTCCCTAGCAGGCTCCGTCAGCTGATCAATGCTCCCAACCGGAATCGTGACGATTCGTGGACGATGCTGACTGTACTGGGCAAATTGACCTTCGAGAACTTCCTTCTGCCGATCCGTAGACACTATAAAACAATCGACCTTGTCCGCATTTGTAAACTGATACTCATAGTAGTTGTTCCAGAGGAGATAGTCTTCGTTACTAGCATTTTCACTATAGTGCTCTGCGTGAACGACAACTGCTAGATGGGCCTTTTGTGCTTCTTCAAAAACAGCCTGACCAATCCCTGTTTCCCTATCCAAGATGACCAAATCAGACTTGCTCAAGTTCAAACTTTGCATAAAATAGCGCATAAGGGCTGGCTTTCCGTACAGAATTCGGTCCTTAAATCGATAGACCTCTTCCTGGCCTTCAGTCAGCAAGATATCGTAAGCAGTGCTGCCGTCTTCATTGAAAAAGCTTCGTTGATAGAGCCTAGCCACCTGGTCTTTGGGAGCGAAATATTCTGTACAGTAGCGCGTGTAGGAGAAATAATCCTTGCGAATCAAGTTCCCCCCAAACACATACTCTGCATGCTGTACCAGATTCTTAGCCGAGTCTACCAAGTAACAGGTCACAAACTTATCCTCATCTGAAAAGTAGACGCGCAAGACTGTGCCATCCTGCTCTCTATGACTCTCAAGGCCACCAAAAGAAGCCAAGACCTCGTCAACCGTAACACTGGTCGGTGCTAGCTTGATATCTGTAAAATGATTGTAAAGCCAGATTACCTGGTCATCCGCAAAACCGATATTGGCCGTTAAATGCTGGATATTATCTGCTAAAATCAAGTCGGTAAAGATAAACTTAGATGCTAGGTCTAAACTTCTAAAAATCCCTGCTCGGTAAGCCTGGGCATATTCGACACCACTGCTCGCCCAACCGATTCCTAGATTTATGTTGTAAATTGTCATATGATCCTCTTTTTATGGAAAATGGGTGAGAATCTCACCTTTGGGCGTTACTTCCACAATCCCCATGAGAAGATTGCGTACCATATCTGTACGGATTTGTTGCTTCATGGTTTCAAAGCCTGCATAGGCCTCCTGATAGTACTCCACGATAGGGTTTTTTTGAGAAGCAGACTGGCTCCCAATTGCTAGACTGAGCTGTTGAAGATAGTCGACTTGCTCAACCCAGTTGTCATCAATAGCCTTGAGCATGGATATTCTCAGAAAAGAATCATAGAGCTGGTGAGGTTGGAGGACTTCCTTTTTAGCTGCGATTTCCTTGGCTATTATTTCCTCTAGTAACTCCCGAATCTGATCTGCATCAGCTAAATCCAGATCAGCCGGTAATTCTCTCATCCCAAAGCTAATATTGGTCACGATGAAGTGAAAGAGCTCTTGGGGACTGCTATAGGTTTTTTCTGAGATTTGTTTGGTATAGTCTGCCAGTATATCCTCAAGGATATGCTCTAAATCACGGCTCCCATCTAGCAAGCAATCTCTTTCTTGGTAGACCATCTGACGCTGAATATTGACGCTTTCCGCATACTCTAAGGTTTGTCTGCGTGCAGAGCGACTGGCACTATCACTAGCCTCTTGGGCTTTTCTGACGAGATTGCGGTACTTGCGAGCCTTGAGTAGGATAGGTTTGCTGATATCTTCCACTTGGTAGTCTTGATACAGGTCGTGAACCCAAGACGGTCCGAACTTTTTGATCACATCATCTTCAAGCGACACGAAAAATTGAGACATGCCTGGATCACCCTGGCGGCCAGAACGACCTCTGATTTGCAGGTCAATCCGTCGGCTCTCCATCCGCTCGGTACCAATCACAATCAAACCGCCCAATTCTGCGACTCCTGGACCGAGTTTGATATCTGTCCCGCGACCTGCCATAGAAGTCGCAACGGTGACTGCCCCCAGCTGTCCAGACTCTGCGATGATTTGGGCTTCACGCGCTGCATGATTGGCATTGAGGACATTGTGAGAAATCCCCTCTCGCAAGAGCAAGGACGAATAAAGCTGGGACATTTCAACAGATCCGACAAAGATCAAGAGTGGATTGCCTTTGGTGTGGTAAGTCTTGATAGCTTCGAGAGAAGCATACACTTTCTCAGGGAGAGTCACATAGAGATTGTCCGGATGGTCCATTCGTCTAAGTGGGCGATTGGTCGGAATGCGAATGACAGACATGTTATAGGTTTCGAAAAATTCTTTTTCTGCTACCTTTCCCGTTCCTGTCATACCTGAGATTTTACGAAACATCTTAAAGAGACTCTGGTAGGTGATTGAGGCCATGGCTCTGGTTTCAGGAGAAAGCTTCACATGTTCCTTGGCTTCGATGGCTTGATGAAGACCACCTTGAAGCTTGGTCATTTCCATCAAACGCCCTGTTCCCTTGTCTAACAAGACCATTTCTTGCCCTCGAACCAGGTAGTCCTTGTCCTTGGTAAAGAGCGTATGAGCTCTGAGCGCATAGACTAGATGTCGAACATAACTGGCGTACTCTTCCTTGTAGAGATGGTCGATTCCTAGGAAGCCTTCGACCGTCTGGGCCCCCTTTCGTGTCAACCAAACCTGCTCTTTTTCTTCCTTGTAGATGTAGTCTTCTCCCTCAACCAAGGTCGTCACTAGGGTATCAATCATCCCATAATAGTTAGACTGGACACGGGGAGAGCCTGCGATAATCAAGGGAGTTTGGGTACTATCGAGTAGAATGTCATCGATCTCATCGATGATAACATAGTTAAAATGAGGCAGAAACTTTCCTTCACGAGTGGAGGCAAGATTGTCATTGAGATAGTCAAAGCCCAGGACACTATTGGTCGTGTAGACGATGTCTGAGGTGTAGATCTTCCTTTTCTCTTCCGCAGTCAAGTCCTCTTTTGGATCATCTGAAAAAGGCAGACCAACAGTTAGACCTAAAAATTGGTAGACTGGACCCATTTCACTTGCGTCCCGTCTAGCCAGATAGTCATTAGTCGTGACTAACATACTGCCTTTTCCCGTTAGGGCATTGAGGTAGAGGGGCATGGTGGCAGTCAAGGTCTTGCCTTCACCCGTATTCATCTCAACCACATTTCCTTGATGGATCACGATGGCTCCCATGACTTGCACATCATAGGGAAAGAGACCCAAGACACGTTTATCCGCCTCACGGACAAGGGCATAGGCTTCTACCAATAGCTCATCCAAGGTTTCTCCCTGGGTAAGGCGCTGACGAAACTCCTCTGTCTTTGCAGCCATTTCCTCATCACGGAGAGCTGCCATCTCTTCTTTGAGGGCATTGATTTGGCTTAAAAGCTTCTTGACCTTTCTCAGTTGTCTTTCTTGATACAAACGATTAAACACCATCATCCTCCTCAATAGAAAACGAAACAAAGTCAAGAGCCTCAAAACCTGCGCTAATCAAGGAAAGGCGATAGGTGTAGACCGTTTCAGGATAGGTGAAGCTAAAGGAAAATTGTCTTTCAATCTTCTCCTCGATGATTTCCTCATAACGGTTTAAAAAAGTCAGTTTGAGATAGAGACCATTGGCTGGTTGAACCTGCATCTTCATAGATAGACGGTAGGTATGATTTTTCTTAAGAAGAGGGAGGCTAGGCTGGCTTCTAGTGGCCTGGTAGTTGACACTGGAAAACCAGGTTTTAAGGGTTTCACCTGAAGCCAGCAAAGGATTTTTCAGGGTAACATGACCATCTGCATGATAGGTGATCTGGCTACCATAAAGATAAGTGGCTCCCATCTCGCCCCACCTAATATCCTCTCTCTTGATGATAATCATGTCTCACCTCTTCCGTATTCTTCTAGTATCATCTTGTAAAAATGAATAAACCAGGCAACGTTTGTTCCTGTGTCATCATTGTGTCGACCTGCTGTCCCTTTCGACAAGATCTTGGCTCCTGTCTGACAGAGTGTCTCCACTAGTTGGTCATAGGCTCCACTATCCATATCCTCGTCCTTCATGTAAGAAAGACCAAAGGTCGTCTGGGAAAAATCAGCTTGTTTAAATCGGGTCCAAAAACGTTGATCCAAGTCCTTCATGTCTTTCTGGCTCACTCCTCCTGTCTGAAGGTGCAAGACATCAAAGCTAGTCGGAAAGACTCCTGGTGCCTCTAGTCGACCCCGCTGTGCGATGGTTCCTAGATTGGTCAAGGGTTTTCCGACTACAATCCCCTTGGGTTCAAAGTAGGCTCCGTAGTAGAGGGCTGGGAAGGTTCCCATTGACAGCCCAGATAGGATCAAGTCACTTCTATCCAAGCCTAGATAGTCTAGATAGTGTTGGATGGTTGCTTGAATTTTATCTTCTAATTCCTCAGTTCCTAGGTAAAAGGCTCCTCCTTCTAATCGAGGGTCCGAAAAGAGGAGAAAGGGGCATCTGAGATTCTTCATCATCCAGTAACCCTCAAAACCTTCCGCCGGACGGTAACCTGAGAAATAGACTGCTAGAGGAGGCTTGAAATCCCCCGGGTGAAAGAAATAGTTGATTTCCTCACGTTTTTTGTCATGCAGGATATTACCTCCGAGAACAAACTTTCCAAACTGTTTCCGGCTCCAGCGTTGGTGGAGATTGCCGATGTTGACCTTTCCCCGGCCACGCGCTTCAAGAGAAATGCTCAGATAAGCGTCATAGTCTTGCTCCACAATAATTGCTGAGGCAAAGTCTGCTTCCTCAAGGAGAATATCCTGTTTTATCTCTGAGATGGATCCTGCTGGGATCTTTCGCAAACGCAAGCGCAATTCCACTGGTCCACTCTTTTCATATTCGAGCCAGAGTTCGATTGGTGCATGGGCTTGGACAGACTGATTATAGGCCCAATAGGCTAGCTGGGTATAGGTTTTCCCAAAATCACCTTCTAATTCCAGATGCTCAAATCCTTGATAGGAGACAGAGCCTTGGAAACTCGGGTGAATCCGTATCGTAGCTGGGCTCAGCTTGTCTCCATAACCACCTTCAAAGAGGGAGGTGGAAAGGTCTCGAACAAAGCCCTGTCGGTCTGACATGTCCATCTCTTGCATGCAGTGCTGGTTGATGAGGTTTTGAATATTTTTATCCTGACTTACAAACTGTTCGGGATAGAAAACCGTATAGGGTTCCAAGCTAGATGCAAAAGGCAGCAAATCTACTAGATAGGCCCCATCCGTGAGAATGACAGCATGAAAGTGATCTAGGTCATTCTCATCCATGATTTTCTGGATAGCAGACGGTGTGTTGGGAGGAACATGGTACCAGTCTAATTGCGCTGGTAGGGCAAGTGTATCTCGCCAATCATCTGGACCGATTTGCAAGATCTTATACTTCTTTTCCATGAGTCACCTCCTCCAACCACTTTTCTAGCTTGATTAGGAATTGCTCTCCAGTGTGTTCCTTTATCTTTTCAATCGAATGGATCAAAGCATCATTCCACACCTGCAGGCTATCGAGATAGTAATGGGCCGCTTGAGCAAAATCAGCAGTGTTTTCCAACAGATATCCATTCTTCTGATGGCTGACATACTCTGTTTTGACCCTATTGATTTGAGGGATACCAGCACTAATCCCCGCTATCTGAGTATAGAGAAGAGGCTGACTGTTCAAGTCGACAATCAAACGAACAAATTCCAGTTGCTTGATTAACTCCGATTCATCCTTCATATTGACAAACGAATAGCGCTTGCTCTGATGGCGATTGTCCTCAAGCGGATTCTCAGCTCCTTGGTAATCAACTTCCTTCTCTAGCTCCTGGTTTTGAAACTGCTCTGCGACCATCTCTGCAACACGTGTTTCCAGCTGCTTCATTTCTTCTTGACTAGCAGCAAAGGTTCCAAAGACCAGCTCCGTATCCTTGTTTTCAGAAAGGAAATGCAAGACCTGATAGAGCGCTTGGTCTTCTATCCCCTGCTCAAAGTCCAGTTGATAGTAGAGGAGAGACTCTTTTCGAGTCTGGCTCTTTCCCAGCTCCAAGCGGGTATCAAAAGGCGATAAATGACGAAACTTCATTGCTTGTTCTGGAAAGACAGACTGAGCCAAGCGCAAGGTGTCCTCTCTGTCGACCAGAACAAGGTCCACCTTAGGCAACAAATCCACCAACTGAGGTAATTGCTCTTGAGGATTTCGTCCGATAAAAAGACTGAGAACCTTGGTGGTTTGGTGAGGCAATCGTTCTAAAAGGAAGGCATTGTGTTGATCACATGCAGGCAGAAAATAGGTCGCTCCTTCCTCAGGGAGTTGAGCTATTTTCTTCTCAAAAAACTCCGCAATCAAATCTCCCATATCTCGGTAAGACTCTTTTTGGAAGCGAAAAGCAAAGATAGGATTGACCACGATACGGCCATCATCTTGCAAATGCTCTCTAAACTGCCACAATCCCTTGGGATTGAGGTAGTCTTGGTAGAGAGCCTGGCCCTCTTCGTAGTAAATCACACTGGAAACCAGCCCCCGATCATCCATTAGGTAATTGGCAGACAAAAGCCCATCTTCCTTGAAATACTGAATCATACTGATAAAACCTTCTATCCCATGCTCTACCTGGGCATAGGGCTTGCCATCCTTCAGCACCAAAATGGTAAAGGGACTGTAAACAAAGTCGCAATCCTCATCCCACTCAATATCTCTGAGCTGCAAGACCTGCGGTCGAATATCATGAAAATCCTGCAATTCATCAAATAAGGAATAAACCTGTGCTTCTAAAATACCTTGACGATGGAGAAAATAGCGTAGATGAGGCTGATAGGACATGAGGAGGACCTGTGCAGGAATCCCTTGGCGTGGCATCAATCGAATCTGATTAAAGGTGTCATCAAATTCTAGCTTAAAATGAGAAAAATACCAAGGTGTCAAATCGGCATGCCAGGGACGTTCCTTGCCATACCAGGCTGGGATAAAGTAATACATCAAAACCTCCTAGAATAGTGGCCGATACCTTTCATTTAGACGGAGCGCTTGCAGTTCATCGTGAATTGTAAACAACATACCACTCAAAATTAAAAAGAGTCCAGGAATCATGCTGACTTTTAACAGACTCTCATCCTTCAAGACAAACAAGATCGGAAGTCCAGCCAAAGTAACGTTAAAGACTGCACCTATCAGAGCAAATCGTAGAACCAAACGGTTGATAAAGCGACTGGTATCCTCACCCGGATAGACCCCATAGATGTAATCTCCTGATTGCTTCATCCGATCTGCGATTTGTTGACCACTCACATTGACAAAGGCAAAGGCAATGCTAAAGACAAAGAGGATAAGAATATAAGCGTAAATCCACAAGGGTTTCCCCATCGCATACTGCTCCAGTATGGCAGGATAGAGTGGATTGCTCTTATCCAGATGTTGAAGCAAGATCAAGAGATAAGAAGGCAAGCTCATGAGACTCATCACATACATATAAGGCATGCCACCCGCAGGATTGAGCATGATTTCCAGATAGGAATAGCGTTTAAAGCGAGAATGAAGTCCGATTTTATTGATAGGGATGCGGTATCGCGCTCTGTAAAAGAGAACGACGAGATAGGTAAAGAGGACGCCAAGTATCAGCAACAGGAAAAGCAACCAAGGAGAGATCTTATGAACTTGGACCGATTGTATGATGTCCTGAGGGAGTGAAGCCACCATACTTGCCAATAAAATGACGATTGGGCCTCCAACTCCGATAGACGCATTGATGTCCGACAGCCAAACTAAGAAGAAGGTCCCCGCAACCAAAAGGCTGGTATTGAGGAGAAAGACCAAGAAGGGATTGTAGGGAGCTTGGACAGGTAGGTTTGTAGTCAAGGCCAAGGCCTGAATCAAGGCAATCCCTAACGTCAAGTACATTTTCCGTCTATCCTGAACTTCCGAAGAAACTGAGTTTAAGCCCAGTTTCTTTGAAAAGGAAAACATCTGCCACAAGATCATAGCTGACATCCAAGGTGAAAGCCCGATGGAAAAGAGAGAGAGGCTACGAAGATTTCCACCAGTCAGAGCTACTGAAAAGTCCAAATAGGCTGCGCTTCCTCCGAGAAAATCCCGACTATTGAGGTTGACAAAAGGAAGAGCCAGACGACTCCCGAGCACATAAATAAAGAGCAAAAACAGGGTGCGCATCCCTTTTTTTACCGCTATCGATGAACGAAATTCTTTCACTGACTCCTCCTTTTCTTTTTATCTTTCCGTCCTGTCACATGGGGCCAATCCAGCCTTTTTATCTTAGTATCTTCAAATCTCTATCTCAGTTTTCGTGAGCTTTCTCGTCCAGATAAGCCTTCAAAGTAGCCACCATTTCTTCTGGTCTTTCTGCTGAGAAAATACCTGCATAGGCACTTTCAGGTAGTTCCTGGGACTGGGTATTCTCAAAACTCAAGATCGGTTTCTCAAAGCGTGAAACATAGTCATAAACGACACTCAACTTGTCATCGTGGTTAATATCAAGGTAGACATCTGTCTGCTGGATCAATTTCTCGACCAAGAGAGGGAAGGTGTTGGGATAGAGGGTCACATTTTCAAAACGTGACAAGAGCATGAGTTCAGGTGCCATCGTCGTATAGGCTGCAATGTAGAAATGCACCTCTGGTAGGGCTTGAACCAGATAGTCTATTTTCTCAAGATGCCAAGAATTGGTCAAATTAACACAAGTCATAGCTGGCTGATAGACTGTGACTGGATAGTCAATTCCATCCTGACGCCATTTTTCAGTAATGGCAGACCACTCCATCAGATGATAGTGCCACCAAACCTCACGTAAACGCCCAACCGAATGAGTGTTCCAAGGTTTGTCTTGAGAAAGGAAATGCAAAATGGCTGGCAGGGGCTCTATGGGAATCTGGAAGATAAATTCATGTCCATGTGAGGCAGCCCCACTGTCAAAACCAATCTGGAAATTATAGTTCTGATCCAGAGGAGCATAGCTGTCATGAAAGAGCATATTGAGGATGGACTGGTCTCCCTCACTCACATGTTGGTGTTCCCGCTCCGTCAACTCAACTAGCTCTTGTCTCACAGCTTCTGCCCGCCATTTTTTGTTATTGATCAAGAGCACACCTGCATTAAAGCCAACCCCAACTCCAAAACAAGATGGTGCGGCAGCTAGGTAGTTTTCTCCTAAGTCCATTTCAAAGAGAGGCGTCAGGTCAGCTGTCACAACCAAATCACTGTCCAAGTAAAGCACCTTGTCCTCTTCAACAAAATCAGGGATAAAGTAACGGGCAAAGGTCATATGATTGATATGGGGCAATTTGTTGCTCCAGTTCATCTGAAACTGAGCACCAAGCATCTTGACATCCACCAACTCACCACCCATTTGCTCGACTATCGGTCTGAGAGCACGAAACCATTCCTGGGGTATATCCTGATTAAAGATATAGACCTTAACATGGCTATTATGGTAGCAGAGAGACTTAAGTGCTGTTTCAATCTGACGAATATAGGCATAATCTCCTGCAAGAACAATTGTTTTTTTCATTTAGTTTCCTTCAGATTACAACGACTGCTTCTGTGATTCCAAAAGCGTGCGGATAGACTCGATCATTTGATCTACGGTCGCCGGTGAGTAGACATGACTGTAATCACTCGAGTCATGACTAGTGGTCTCAAAAGCAAATATAGGGATTTCTCTTTGCTGCACCCCTTGGATAATGTTTGCAATTTCATCCTCATGATTGATATCCAAGTAAAAGTCAATCTTTTCTAGAACCTTTTTGACATTCATGGGATTAAAGTAAGGATAGAGGCGTACATTCAGATGCGATTGTAAGTTCATGATTTCCGGCGCAAAATTGGTATGAGCTAGGATAGAGAACTCTACATCGGGCAATTCTTGGATCAGGTGTTCGATTCTCTCTATGTGACACGTATTGGTAAAAATAGCGGTCGCATACTGAGGAGCTTGAACTAAAGATGCCAATCCTTTATGGAAATCACATTTTTTCATGACGATATCAGACCACTCTAGTCCGTAGTAAAACCACCAGTCCTCCCTCAAACGATTGAGGTTGATTTGGTACCAAGGCTTGTCCCCTGTATAATGGATAATCTGGGCTGTCTTCTCAGTAGCAAGAGAATCCCTATACCAAGAATCCATCTGATAATTTCGAGACACTGTATCCATACCAACCATAAAATTATAGGTAGCTGGCAGCGATTTCCAACGACTTTCAAAGAGGTGATTTAACACGCCCTGATCGCCAAAAACTTGATCATGCAGTTGGTCTGTCAAGCTCAACAAGTGCTCCGTCACCTTTTCTTGACGCCAGAGAGCTACATTGATAAGCATGACTCCGGAATTAAAAGTGCTAGGAACTAGAGCATCTGCGACAGCAGCTACTGGCCAGTCCGCCATATCTTCTAAAAAGAGTTGATCTAAGTTTGATCTAACGATGATATCCGAATCCAGGTACAAGGCTAGGTCTTCGCTGACATACTGAGGAATAAAATAGCGAAAGTAAGCCGCGTAACTTAGATGAGACAAAGGAAGATGATACTCTTTTAAGCCATGATGACTAATCTTGACATTGATGATTTTTGAGGCTAGAGGCTCTAGGCGTCTCTCCATGAGCTGAAACCATTCTGATGGCAAGTCATCATTGAAAACATAAAAAGTCACTGCTCGGTTATGGGCGCAGATTGACTTGATTGTTGTTTCAATCTTGTCCATATAAGTATTATCACCACCGAGTACAATGGCTTTTTGAAGCTCTTTTTTCATTTCGTCCCCTTTTCTTTTCACATTCGTTTGGCTACTTTTCTACTACTATAGTTCTGATTTTTTCGATGATTATCTCACCTTCCTATTATACCTTTTCCCCTAGTTTATTTCAAATTCAAAAGAGGATTTTCCCCTTCTCACATATAGAAAAAAACCTTTGAAAAATCATGTTTTCAAAGGTTTTCCATTTTACTATTTATTCATTGATTTTTATATCTTATCAATGACTTTCTTGATCGTCATTCTGACTCTTCTTGGCAAGAAGACCGATACCTGTCACAGCTGTCAATGCTCCCAACAAAGCAGATGCTACCGAAGTCGACGCTCCTGTATTTGGCAAGACTTGTTTCGGCTTGCTTGAAGCGGATTGACCTTGGACTGCAATGTTTGCCATTGAGAGAGAGGTGCTTGTTGAAGTAGATACCAGAGCACTTGCTGACGCAGATCTACTAATAGAATCTGAAGTCGAGAGACTAGCGCTAATCGACGCAGACTCGCTCACTGACATACTTGCTGAAATCGAAGCACTTTCTAGAGTCGATTCACTGGCTAACATGCTAGCTGAGAGTGATGCGCTCGTTGAAGTAGATTCGCTCACTGATGTACTTGCTGATACCGAGGCACTTTCCAACGCTAACTCGTCTGCTAGCATACTTGCAGAAGTTGAAGTACTTGTTGAAGCAGATTGACTCGAACTTACTGAGGCGGACTGGCTTAAGCTTGCCGACGCAGATTGACTCGAACTTACTGATGCAGATTGGCTTGAGCTCACAGAGGCGGATTGGCTAGAGCTTACCGATGCCGATTCGCTTGAACTTACTGAGGCAGATTGACTCGAGCTTGCAGATGCTGACTGACTTGAGCTTGCTGAAGTAGATTCACTTGCACTTACTGAGGCGGATTGACTAGAGCTTACCGATGCAGATTCGCTTGAACTTACTGAGGCAGATTGACTCGAGCTTGCAGATGCTGACTGA